>JBOGJF010000671.1:0-9754 GCA_050747785.1 Vicinamibacteria bacterium | reverse complement strand
CCCTGAGGCACATCGTTATGAATGGCGATGGCCTCGGCAAGGTCCTCGTACTCGATGAGATAGAGGATGGGAGCAAACGTCTCCTCCTTCACGATGTCCGTTTGCTTCGGCATCCTGACGATGGTGGGCTCGACGAAGCGCGCACCGAGGTCGGGGCGTCTCTTGCCACCGAATAGGATCTCGCCACCTTCTTTCTTGGCTCGATCGAGCGCCGCGAACATGCTCTCCACGGCGCCTGAGCTCACTAGCGGTCCCATCAATGTCTCTTCGTCCAGCGGATCGCCAATCCGCACCTGCCGGTAGGCATCCACCAAGCGCTCGACGAGCTTATCCCGCACGTCCTTGTGCACGATCACGCGCCGCGTGGTGGTGCATCGCTGTCCGGTCGTTCCCACCGCGCCGAACAGAATCGCCCGCACCGCAAGATCCAAAGGTGCGTCCTCGGCGACGACAATCGCGTTGTTGCCACCCAACTCGAGAATCGTGCGCCCGAAGCGCTTGGAGACCGTTTCCGCGACGCGTCGGCCCACTTTGGTGGATCCGGTGAAAGAAACCAGCGGGACGCGAGGATCGTTGAGCATGACCTCGCCCACCTCGGGGCCGGTTCCGACGGCGAGCGTAAAGACTCCGTTCAATCCGTGGTCGGCCATCACGCGATTGGCAATGTTCTGGATCGCGATTCCCGCCAACGGCACTTCGATCGAAGGCTTCCACAACACCGGATCGCCACACACCACCGCGATGGCCGCGTTCCAGGACCACACGGCCATGGGGAAGTTGAACGCCGTAATGACACCGACCACACCCAGCGGATGCCACTGCTCGTACATGCGGTGGGCGGGGCGCTCGGACTGCATGGTCAACCCATAGAGCTGGCGGGATAGCCCCACCGCGAAGTCGCAGATATCGATCATCTCCTGCACTTCGCCGTGGCCCTCCGCCCTCAACTTGCCCATCTCGATCGAGATCAGATCGCCGAGAGGCTCCTTGAGGTCACGTATCGCCTCACCGAGGTCGCGAACGACCTGACCGCGCTTGGGAGCGGGGACGGTGCGCCAGGTCAGGAAAGCCGAATGAGCGGCGGAAGCCACCTGTTGATAGGACTTGGACGTGGCCTCGATGACGCTCGCGATGGGCTCCTCGGTCGTCGGGTTGTAGGAGATCAGCTCGTTGCCGCCGGGATCGCGGATCCAACCGTCGGGTCCGGTGCAAGCGCCGGCGTTGGTCTCTTCAATGCCGAGCTTCTTCAGGATCGCTTTCATACCGAGCCGTTCCTACAACTTGGGCTTGGGAGGCGGGAGCGCGAAAGCCTTCGATTGGTGGTTGAACCCGACGCGGTTGTGAGTGCCGTCGCAGAATGGCTTGTTCCCCGACTGACCGCAGCGGCACAGAGCCAGGGCGTCTCGACCGGCGAGATCGTAGTCATTCCCCTCCGCGTCCTTGATCGTAAAGTCTCCCTTGAGTCGAAGCGGTCCGTTGTTGGACACCGTGATCTCGGTATCGGCCATGAGTCAACTCTCCTTCCTGTTTGACACGTGAAGCACGTAGTATACCATTCCGGATGATGTCAGAAGACGAGCCGAAAAGCGCCATCGAGCTGGCGATGGAAAAGCTTCGAGCGCGGGGAGACTTTGTCGAGACGCCGCTCACCGACGCGCAGAAGGCCGAGATCGCGGATACCCGTAGCTTCTACCGGGCCAGGATCGCGGAGCTCGAGATACAAGAGGAATCCAAGATGAAGCAAGTGGCCACCCTGGAAGAGCTCGAAGCTTTGAAGGAAGCGCTGGCCAAGGAGAAGGAGCGCCTCAATCAGGAGATGGAAAACAAGGTCCAGAGAATCCGAGGCACCAAGCCCACCGAGAAATAGCCGCCCTCCGCTCCGCCGCCCCCGAAACCGTCCTTCGTCCGTCCCGGCTCGCCATCGCCCCGACGCTTGCAGTAGAGTAGTGGCGGAGGGAAGAAGGGCGCTCGAACGCTATGAAGATTGCCATCGCCTGTTATCCCACCCACGGGGGCAGCGGCGTCATCGCCTCCGAGTTGGCGCTCGGCCTCGCCGAGCGCGGTCACAAGATTCATATCGTCAGCTACGCCGTCCCGTTCCGGCTTCGGACGTTCCACCCCAACGTCCTCATTCACGAAGTCGAGGTATCGAGCTACCCTCTTTTCAAGTACCCGCCCTATACGCTCGGACTCGCCACCAAGCTGGCGGAGGTGGCGATTGATCACCAGCTCGACCTCATCCATGCGCATTACGCCGTTCCGCACGCGGTGAGCGCATTTCTCGCCAAGGAGATCGTGGGCGGCGAGTCCCCCAAGATCATCACGACGTTGCACGGGACGGACATCACTCTGGTTGGAGCGGACAAGTCCTTCCATCGGGTGATTCGCTTCGCGATCGATTCCTCCGACGGCGTGACCGCGGTCTCGCGATATCTCAAGCAAAGAACCGCCGACGAGTTCGGAACTCAGAGCCCGGTCGAAGTCATCTACAATTTCGTCGACACCTCGAGATGTAAACGCACGACCGACCGATGCACGCGGGATCATTGGGCTCCCAACGGTGAAAAAATTCTGATGCACGCGTCCAACTTCCGCCCCGTCAAACGCGTGAGCGACGTGGTTCGGATATTCGACCGCGTGCAGAAGAAACTGCCGGCCAAGCTGCTCCTCGTCGGCGAAGGACCCGAGCGCCTCTTCGTCCAGCAGCTCGTCAAGGAGCTCCATCTGACGCAGCAGGTTCACTTCCTCGGCGAGCAAGACTACCTGGAGAGCCTTCTGAGCTGCGCCGATCTCTTCGTTCTTCCGAGCGAGCAAGAGAGTTTTGGGCTGGTCGCTCTGGAAGCCATGAGCTGTGAAGTGCCGGTGCTGGGAACCCAGATCGGCGGTTTGCCCGAGGTCGTAATGCACGACCAGACCGGCTACCTGTTCCCGGTGGGCGAGATCCAGCAGATGGCCGAGACCGCCATCGAGCTCCTGTCGGATCCCCCGAAGCTCGCTCGATTCCGAAAGAACGCCCGAACCTGGGCCGTCGAGCACTTCGACTCCGAGACGATCATCCCCCAGTACGAGCGGTTCTACGAGGTAGTTCTCCGAACGGAAACGGCGGCGAGCCGACAAACCCGTTCTTGATCGCGGCCCTCTACGCTCCTGCCATGCGACGGCTCTGGATCGTGCTGCTCGCGGCGGCCACCGGGTGCGCCCAGCCTCCTACGAAAGAGCTCGAGATGACAGCGGACCGCGTCGCGCGCGCACAGGCGGTGGAGGCCGATGTCTACGCGAAGGAAAGCTACCAGGCCGCGGAGACCGCCCTCGGCGAGGCGCGTCAGCTTCTCACGGAGCGCGACTATGGAGCGGCCGTCCAGGCGGCTTCCCTTGCGAGCACCCGCGCCGACGAGGCCTACACACGCGCGCTTCTCGGGAAGCAGCGTATGACCAGGCTCGCGCGGCGACAGCTTCTCGAGATCGTGTCTCTCGTCGAAGAAACCCGTTCTTGGGGAGTACCAGCCAGGGAAACGGAATCGCTCGAAGCGTTGACCGAGCGATTGGGCGTTCTGGAGCGCGAGCTCGAGCGCGGCGCGGCGGCCTCGGTCTACGAACAGGGAACCCGACTCAAGAACGATGCGTTGGATTTCTTGAACCGACTGAAGGCGGGAAAGGTTGACGAACGCCTTACCTGACGACGCCGTCCGCCACCACCACCGCTTCCCCGGTGACGTAGACCTCGTCGCGATTCTCCCACTCCACCGTGAGCTCGCCGCCTGGGCATTTCACAGTCAACGCCTCGTCCGCGCGGCCATTCAAGATCGCGGCCACCGCGGCCGCGGCGGACCCGGTTCCCGAGGCTCCCGTCTCTCCCGCTCCGCGCTCCCAGATTCCGATCGATATCGCGGAACGGCTGAGGACCTCGACGAACTCCACGTTGGTGCGGCGAGGGAATCGCGGATGATTCTCGATGCGGGGTCCGAGCACCCTCAGGTCTGCGAGATCCAAACGATCGACCAGCATCACGCAATGGGGATTGCCCATCGATAGGGCCGTGATGTGAATGGTTCGGCCGTTCACTTCCAGTGGAACGTGAACGACCTTCTCTTGGGCGGGTTCCAACTCGAAAGGAATCTCCTCACTCGCCAGGCGTGGCCGACCCATCGCGGACCGAAACACGAAACGCGTCCCCTCTTCCTCGATCAACTGTAGTCTCCGTACGCCGGAACCGGTTTCCACGGTAAACTCCTTCTCGGTTACCCAGCCGGAAAATCTGAGATGAGCCCCCAGGCACCTCAGGCCGTTGCCCGAGATCTCGGCAAGGCTGCCGTCCTGGTTGAGGAGTGACATGGAGATGTTGGGGCCTTGCTTGACCTCGAAGACGACCACCCCGTCGGCTCCGATCCCCCGGCGGCGATCGCAAAGGGCCCGCGCGAGCGCCGGCCATGCGCCCGGGACCGGCAACTCCTTCCTCTCGATCAGAAGGAAGTCGTTCCCCAACGCGTGAGCCTTGACGAACTTCGCGGGCTTCAGCGGGCCCATTCAGCTTTCCTCGGAAACGCCGTTACCTTGCACGCGGGTTCCCACCGCGACGACCGAAATAAATGAGGGCCGCGGAGTCATAGAGCGCGTGAGAAACCGCGGGAACGAAGAGATTGCCGCTGACCTGGTAGAGTGCGCCCAGTGCGGCACCCGTTACCGCCGCCCAGAGCGCGAGCGGCCAGAGGTCTTCCGTGGGCCCGTGCATGAGACCGAAGAGGACGCTCGCGACCCCGAGGCCCAGCTCCTCTTGGATCACACCGCGAAACAAGAGCTCCTCTCCTAGCCCGGCGGCGGCGGCAAGAAGCGTGAGCTGCCATACCGACATGCCACGAAATAGTGAAAAGAGCTCGGACTCCAAGAACGCGAGCACCCCGGCGGGGCGACCGGCGCGCTTGGATAGATGATAGAGGCTGAAGTTGACGACTACGAAGCCCAAGGTCGCCGCGAGGGCGACCCCGGTGGCGGCGAGGTCTATGCGAAATGGAATCGAGATACCTCTCAACCCGCTCCAGACGAACGCGACAACGATGAGACTGCATTCACCAAGGAAGAGCCACCCAAACGACATGCTCAATTCCTTCGCCCGCTCTCGAGGTCCTCGCTCGGGATAGGAAAGGAACCGAATGCGTATACCGTCGAGGGCCTCATTCCTTCGTTCACTTCACGCCACGTCGTGGCCCCGTCGCTGGTCTTGAAGACTCCCCGGTCCGTCCCGACGAGAATGTCGCTGCCCACGGGTGACTGCGCGTTTGGGATCGAGATCGCCCGTATCTTCTCTCCCCGGAGCTCGGCCGTTTTCCAGCTCCTGCCGGCATCCTGAGACACAAAGAGCCCCGCGTCCGTTCCCACGAAAAGGACGCTCTTCCACCAGTAAATGGCGCGCACCGACTGCTCGGCCCAATCTTTTCCACTCACGGGCTCGAAATGCTTGCCCGCGTTCTGGCTTCGATAGATTCCGGCACCCTCCAAGCCGACGAACAGGATCGGCTCGATGCCGAAAAAGCTGGACACCTCGAGGCTCAGCACCGCGGCTTCGGGAAGATCGCCGCCGAGTGTCTCCCAATCACGCCCGCCGTCCACGGAGTGAAAGAGACCCTCGGAGGTCGCGACGAAGAGAGAGGGACCGGGCCAGGCGATCGCGTTCACCGAGCCGCGGATCGAGGCGATCTTTTCCCACTCCTCTTCACCGCCGTCGCGAGATACCCACAAGCCGTCCCGCGTCCCCACGAAAATCACGGGCTCGGACGGGAAATAAGAAGAGGTGAGGAGAGCGGTCACCGCGCCTCCCTCCCAGTTCCCCACCTTCGTCCAAAACTCCCCATAGTCGTTCGAGATGAAGAGTCCTTCCGGACCGCCGGCGTACGTTCGGGGCCCGAGGCAGTAGAAGAGTCGCGTGTCGAGAGGAAGACGATGGCGCAGGGTCTCCCAGTATTCACCCCAACTGAAGGACACAAAGGGGCCTTCGGAAGTGGCTATCAACAACCGGGCTAGAGGCTGCGATCCATTGAGTTGAAAAGGGAGAGCAACGAGCAGCAGGAACAAGAAGCAGCGGCGACGCATGATTGCCATTCTAACCCATGGACTCAGAAGCTCCTTCGGCTATCGAGGATCAACGTGACGGGACCATCGTTCACGAGCGACACGGACATGTAAGCGCCGAACGAACCCGTGGCCACTTCGAGATCCGGGCCCAGCTCGGCGCGCAGAAGCTCGACGAATCGCTCGTACAGCCGCTCCGCCTGCTCGGGGGAAGCCGCCTTGTCGAAGCTTGGCCGCCGTCCCTTGCGGCTGTCTCCCATCAATGTGAACTGGGACACGACCAGAGCGGAGCCGCCGGCTTCCTTAATGGAAAGATTCATGCGGCCTTCGGAATCCCGGAATATCCGGAGCGTCGCGACTTTCTCCGCCAACCAGCTTGCATCGGGCTCGGCGTCCTCGCGCGAGACACCCAGTAGGATCAGGAGCCCCTTGCCGATCTCTCCTATGGTGTTCTCGTCCACCTGCACCCGAGCCGAAGTCACACGCTGGAGAACGGCCCTCATCGTTGCTACAGGCGGTCCTTCGAGTCGATGAGAGCAGATTCGCTTGGCGTGACGCTCATCGTCACGTGAGGGGCTTTACCGATCGAAGGGCGTCGAGGATCTCCTCGGGTTTTTGGAAGCGTTGGTCGGGCTCTTTGTTCAAGCAGCGCATCACGATCCTTTCCAGGGCGGGGGGAACGTCCTGGCGCAGATCGCCAAGCTCTCGCGGAGGGGTGTGGACGTGATGATAGAGCACTTCTCCCTCGATGAACGGCGGCTCGCCCGACAAGAGGTGGAATACCGAGCCTCCAAACGCGTAGATGTCGGTACGGAAGTCGACCGGCTTACCCAGGATCTGCTCCGGCGACATGTATAACGGCGTGCCGCTCGCCCGCTGACTTCCCTCGTTGTTCGCCTGCTGGAGAATCTTCGCCAGGCCGAAATCGGCGATCTTGACGACCCGCCGGCGCGTCAGCATGACGTTGCTCGGCTTGATGTCGCGATGAATGACACCGTGTGAATGAGCATGTGAGAGCGCCTTGAGAACACCAATCATGAAGTGGAGGACCGCATTGATGGGCAGCCGTTCCTCACGGTCGAGGATCTTGTAATAGGAAACACCCTCCACGAACTCCATGATGATGTACAGACGGCCCCGCTCGATGCCCATGTCATAGATGCTGACGATGTTGGGATGGTTGAGCTTCGCCGCTGAACGGGCCTCTCGCAGGAACCGCTCGCGGATCTCGTCGATCTCCATGAACTGTTCCATGAGCATCTTGTAGGCTACGGCGCGATCGAGGAGGCGGTCCTTCGCTCGGTACACGATCCCCATCCCGCCGGCTCCGAGCTTCTCCACGAACTGGTAACGTTCCCCGCCTCCGAGCTCACCTTCCAGGACGTCATCCTTGGTCGGTGATCGCTCCGTCGACTCGGCTCGAGGCTCCCAATCCTCCGCACTTCCCAAGGTCTTCTTCTCCAACTCCTGAAGCCTTCCGACCGCGTCGCGATAATTGTAGTTCTCGCCCACGATCTCCCGGAGGATCTCGCACGCGCGGTCGCGGTCACCCATCTCCTGGCAAGCCTCGGCCATGGCGTAGTACAGATCGATGTTGCCGGCGGAAAGGGGTTCTTCCCCTATCGCCTTCCGGAGTTTCTCGATCGCCACTCCCGGAAGCCCGCGATCCTTGAAGTGGCTCGCGAGCTCGACGAGCGAGGTCTGGTATTCGGGGCTTTCGACCGCGATTTTCTGCAGGTGAGCAATCGCTAGGTCGGGAAGGCCCGCCTTCTTCGCCGCCAAGGCGGCGCGATAGAAGAGGCCCGCTTCGCTGAACATGCGCGCCGCCTGGCCGGAATCTCCGGTCTTTTCGTAGAGCGCGGCGGACTGTTCATAGTCCTGGCAGCGACCGAACATCTCCGCCGCCCGGGTCAGCTCTCCGATCCGCTGATAGGCTTCCGCCGCCTGCCGATGGGCTCCACAATGCTCGTAGCAACGAGCCGCGTCCAGATAATTGTCCGCTTCCTCGTAGACCTCGGCCGCGCGAAGCGGATCGCCCCCGAGCAAGAACTGAACGGCCGCCTCGTTCTTTTGATCTTGCTTGTAGAGAGCCTCGCCGCGCATTTGGGCGGCCCGCACGCGATCGCCGGCCTGCGCGTAGACATCGGCCGCCTTCCCCACCGCGCCCGCCCGCTGATAGAGATCGGCGGCTTTCACGTAACGCGCCAGCTTGGCGTAGAGGGCGCCGGCCTGCTCCCAGTGCTCGCCCCGCTCGAGAATTTCCGCGGCTTGCTCGAGAAGCCCCGCTCGCTCGAAGGCTTGCCCCGCGAGACGGCAATAGTGGACGAACTCGGCGTGATCGGCCGGGGTACGTGTCCCGGCCAGACTCCCAAAACGATCTTCGAGATAGGCTCGATAGTTCTCGGCCGCGCGTTTGTTGTCGCCCGCCTGGGCGCAGACTTCCGCCGCCCGTTGGTAGTGCCCCACGCGCTCGAAGGCGGATGCCGCCTCCGTCAAGGCACCCGACTTCAATAAGAGTCGCGCCGCCTCGTAATTCTGACCCTTCGCCTGAAAGATCCGCGCCGCCTCTCGGTAACGTCCCTGAGTCTCCAGGGCCTCGGCGGTCTGTTTCCAATCCTCCCGGGTGGGAGGTGTGACTTTCGGATCGGTAGTGGCCGAGCCGCCGCTCGACTCAGTCTTGCCGAGCCCCAAGCGGCCGAAGAGCTTCTTCCAACCTGGGCCATCCTCGGAGGCGGCAAGCAGACCCCACGCCGCGGCAGCCGCCATCAGGCCAAAGCCTGTCAGTTCCGGCTCGATGATCATCGACCTCCCACTGTTCGGCGATTCGTAGCTCTAAGGACCGCAGGCTGCCCGCGGCAGGTTTGAATTCTTGAGGAACCCTCTGACCATTATACAGATCTAAAGGACGCCGCCAATTCGGCTGTGGTAAGGAGCCCGTTGCCAGTGGGGCGGCCCGTTGGTTTCGCGACCCAAGGAAAATGTGGCAAGTGATCCCCGAAGAAGCAGCGTTAATGGCAAAAGATGCTCGACCTCCAGTCCCGTTTGTGAGCGGCACCGCGTCCCATCTGGCCCGCGATACTCACACTGGTAGCGCGCGCCCGCTCGTGCACGCACTCGCGAGTGTGGGTAGGAATGTAACGAGAATTGGCTGGAATCTTGCCCGCGCAAGGTTTCTGTCGTGAATTGTCGTGCGTTTCCGTCTCGGTCTTCACCAAGACAGCTCACAGTTCTCTCAACGAGTAGCTCGTGCTTCGGCCCCCGCCGGGGTCCTTTTCCAAAACACCGTGCGCGATTAGTTCTTTGATGTCGCGAAGCGCGGTGTCGTGAGAGCATTTCGCAAGCTTGGCGTATTTCGCCGTCGTGAGTTTTCCTTCGAACCCGTCGAGCAGCCTGTTCAATACCGCGCGTTGCCGGTCGTTCATGGTTGTCCGGGCATGCCGGTCCCAGAACCGCGCCTTTCGAAGCACGGCGGCAAGCGTGGTTTCAGTTCGTTCCTCGTATTCTACGCAAGAAACTCTTGAGGTTAACGAGGACTCTCTCAAATCGGGATTGACACCGAGGGGACCTGCTGGTAGGTTCGGCCTTACCCAACCAGCCCGGCGTCCATGCCGGGCCCGTCGTCCGCATCGCGAGTCCCTCGAGTGCGCGGCGCCGCTTGTCGCGCCATGGGTCTGACTCTGGAGAACGAGCC
>JBOGJF010000670.1:0-2615 GCA_050747785.1 Vicinamibacteria bacterium | reverse complement strand
GGTTTCGAGGTCGTCGAGGAGTTTCTCGACTCCGTGCTCTCGCTCGAGAACCTCATCGATCAGCATTCACCGTACATCAAGCGCCGGGAGAAGAAAGCAACCGACGAGCCGGTTCCCGGGGACCGCGTGACCGTACCGAAGCTCCGCAGCAAGGAGTACATGGACGAGTACATCAATCCGTCGGAGTTCTTGGAGCGGCAGAGGAAGCGAATCGAAGAAGACCGTAAGCGCAAGCGGCGGACACCGGCGTCGCCGGAGAAAGACGTCCTCCTCTTCCTGATCGAGAACGCGCCTCTCGAAGACTGGCAGCAGGACGTCCTCGCCATCGTGAGGTCGGAAAGTTACTACTTCGCTCCCCAGGGCATGACCAAGATCATGAACGAAGGATGGGCCAGCTACTGGCACTCCAAGATCATGACCGAGAAGCAACTTTCCGATGCCGAGCTCATCGACTATGCCGATCACCATTCGGGCACTCTCGGCACCCGCCCGGGGGTCGTCAACCCCTACAAGCTCGGTCTGGAGCTCTTTCGGGACATCGAGGATCGTTGGAACAAGGGGAAGTTCGGCAAGGAGTACGAAGAGTGCACCGACGTCGAGGCCAAGCGCCGTTGGGACCGGGCGCTCGGTCAAGGTCGTGACAAGATCTTCGAAGTGAGAAAGATCTACAATGACGTCTCTTTCATCGACACCTTCCTGACGCACGAATTCTGCGAGCAACATCGTCTCTTCAACTACGGCTACGATCCATCGAGCGGCCGGTACGTGATCCTGGATCGTGATTACCAGAAGGTGAAGGACAAGCTGCTCTTCCAGCTCACCAATCTCGGCGACCCATTCATCTATGTCGTGGACTCTAACTACGAGAATCGAGGCGAGCTCTACCTCTATCATCGCCATGATGGGATCGACCTCCGCCTGGACTACGCGCGCGACGTCCTGGTCAAGCTGCAGAAAGTCTGGAGCCGCCCGGTCAACCTCGAGACGGTGGTCGAGGGAACCCGGCGATTGCTGAGCTTCGACGGCCAGGAACAGCAGTCGCGGGAGCTCGAGGAGTCACTCCAGCTTCAGTTCTGAGCACGACCTCACGATCGGAACCTGCCTCGCTGCTTCTGTTTCAACCCGTTCTCGCCGAGGACTTGGCGCCGGAATAGGGTAGCGAATTACGCATATTCGGGTTTTCGAATTGGTACCAACCCCAGTTGACAGCCCGATCCTCTTCTTATAGTCTCGGTTCAGATTTTGGCACCAGGGGCTCGGTCCCACCCAACCCGATCACCCCTCGGGCAAGAACGATAGTTTCGCTCGAGGCGGCCTCCTTGACCAAAGAAGAGGCTTCATGCAGATCTGTGAAAGAGGTGTAATCGCCCTGGCGATGCTCAGCTTGGTTGCTCCTGCGGTTGCGGATCCCGTCAACTTAGTACCCTACGATTCTATCGGTCCTCATATCGTTGACTTCGAGGATGTCGTGGGCTTTCGGCTCCCGCAAGTAGCGATTTACAATGGCGTCCTAAAGTCGGGTGATGTCAGGTTCTCAGAGCGCTTCGTGGGCCAAACCTTGACCGTTGAGCCTCCTGTTTCCGACGGCGGTCCTGTTGATGTGTTGTCGGGCATGCCCAGCGAGCCACTGGCGCTACAACCAGGCGAGCCGAACAAGAACCTCGCCGTGTTGACTCAGGGAGAGCCTTCCACCAATGTCCTTTTTCCATGCGGGAATCTGACCTGTCGGCTTTTCAACGGCCTCGGCGAGGGCGCCGTCGCTCTCATCTTCCCTGCTCCAGTGTCCGCGTTTGGATTTACGGCCGGGTTTGGTGATCCTGGTGGAGATCCTGATGGGGACATAGTCGTGCAATTCTTCAGGGCTGACGGCTCACAGATTGTGGCTATTAGCCTGTTTGTCGATGACTTTCCTGCGATCGGCTCCTTCGGTTTCCAGCGGGAAGGCGGCATTAAAGACATCGCGGGAGTTTCTATACATACCTCCGATCCAGCCGGTCTCTTCTATGATGACTTCAGATACGGCGATCTTGATTTCGGTATCTCTTGCAGTCCATCGTTTCTGGACAGTTCTGCGTCCGCGACCTGCACCATTGAAACCCCAGAGGGTCTCGACGCTCCTGTGGAGCTCTCCTGTGAATCGCTTCCAGACGGTGTTACCTGTGAGTTCAGCCCACCTGAGGTCGTCATTCCAGACCCGGGAAGCATGGACGTCCAGTTGTCGTTGGTCGCGGACGACAGAGTGCCGGAGTCGTTCGAATTCCAAGTTGTGGGCACGAGTGGTACGCTGCGCGCGGCGTTCGACATGAGCTTCGAAGAAGAAAAAGAAAATCCGCCGGTCCCCGTGGCACCACCTAGGGAGACGGACATCACCTTCACCACCAAGGACGTTTCCATGGGGTGTCAATTCCGCTCGGGCGGGTCCATCACGTTCGAAATCGACGTTACGAGGGTCGTCGCCGAGGCGGCAGACCTCAACGGTGACGGGACGCTCAGGAATGCTTCCGATTTCGTGGCTGCGGGCGTGCTATCCCCGACCGCGATCCTGAAGCTCATGGTCTTTGACATTGACCAAGACGCGCAGCCGCCTTCCGGCCCGCTTCCCGAAATCGATCGCG
>JBOGJF010000669.1:0-3777 GCA_050747785.1 Vicinamibacteria bacterium | reverse complement strand
GGATAGTCTCGACTCCGGCCGTTCTCGCTCGCTGCAGAACGTCCTCACGATCGCCGTCGAAGGCCTCCATGTCGAGATGGGCATGAGAATCAATCATCGATTTCTTTTTGCGCGGGGGTTTCCTCCGATGGGGGCTCGACGTATTGAAGATAACCGACGCCTCCCAGATAGTGCCCCAGCTCCTCCGGAACGTGCGCCTCCTCCGGAGCCGGAGCGCCCGCCCGCAGATGCTCTTGCTCGCGAAGCCAATGAAGGATCTGTTGGTGCCAGAATCCGGCCGTGAATTTCCGGTCGCCAACGACGTTGACCGCCTCCATCGGATCCCGCGCCAGGTCGTAGAGCTCGCTAGTCCCGCTTCGGCTGTCCCAGATGTATTTGCTTTCTCGGTCCCGTACCGAATAGCGCGGCTTGTTCCATAGCGTCCGGGAGAAAGCCGGCCGCGGGAGGACACGATCGCCGACCAGCAGTGGCACAAGGCTCCTTCCCTGCATCGCCCCGACCGCCGGCAGAGATCCAAATCCCACGAGATCGAGCACGGTCGGCGCCAGATCGATGAGCTCGACGACGTCGGCGACCCTCCGCGGGGCGATTCCTGGGACGCGCCACATGAGCGGCACGCGCACGCTCTCCTCGTAGAGCTGCGTGTTGTGTCCGATGAAGCGGTGCTCGAAAAGCGCCTCGCCGTGATCGGCGGTCAAGATGACGGCCGTGCGCTCCGCGAGGCCGAGCCGATCCAGCTCGTCGAGGATATCTCCGACGAGATGATCCACGTAGGCGAGGTTCCCTTCATAGAGCGCCCGGACCCGATCGAGCACTTCCGAGGGAACTTCCTCGCCGCGGGCGGCGGCACGATTGTAGGACTCGATCGATTCCCAATCCTGGAGCCCCTCCGGAAAGACCGGAGCCGGCCCGAAGAGCGTGTCGTAGGGCGAAGGCGGATCGTAAGGGAAATGAGGCTCACGAAAATGCACATAGGCAAAGAAACGCGTTTTCGCATGTTGTCCAAGCCATTCGAGAAATGAATCTTTCACGGAGTCGCCGTGTCCGGTGTAACCCGAAATCTCCCGAGCGAGCCGGAACTCTTGATAACCTCGATCGAGTCCAAACGTGGACGAGACGACCGCGTTTCCGGAAAAGCCCGCCGTCGTGAATCCTTCCGCCGTCAGAATGCCGGGGAGCGTCACCGCGGAGGAAGGGAGGCGATCCGCAAACGAGACGCTTTGGTGCCTCTCCGGGTACTGTCCGGTCAATACCGAGCCGATGGACGCGATGGTGTAGACCGCCTGAGAGATAGCCTGGTCGAAGACCACGCTCTCTTCGGTCAACGCGTCGATCTCGGGCGTGGTCGGCTTCGAATAACCATATGCGCTCATCCGGCTGGCGCTCGCCCCATCGAGCACGAGGATCAACACGTTGAGACCCTCCGGCACGTTCGGTCTCTCTACGGGCTGCGCTTCGCCAATCGGCGCATGCCAGAGCGTCGGTCTCACGAAGACGTCGGCCGACTCGGCGAGAAAAGAGAGCTCGACGCGCCGACCGGCGAGGGCCTCGAGGGCGACGTCGAGCTCGAGGACGTCGCCACGGGCTGCGGAGGGCTCGATGACCTCCTCGATTTCCGAGGACCCCTCCGTGCGAACGCTGACGCGCACCCGCGACCCCAAAGGCGCCAGGAGTCGCTCCGGCTGGCTGGCCCCCACTTGCACGCTTAGGCGGGAACGGTGGGGAACCTCGAGAAAAAAGGAAAGGCGACCGCCGGCCGGCAGGAAGACGCCCGGCGGGCCCGTCACGGGCTCCACGATCGCGAAGGGCCCCGGTCTTCCTTCCACCGCGGGCGCTCCCTCCGGCGGCACGTCGAAACGGTAGAACGCCGCCGCCAGCCGTCTCCGGTCTTGGCTGTCGCCGCCGACGTCCCTGGGAGCGCGGGCATAGCGAAACCGGATCTCCATGACGTTCTCGCCTCCGACGAGCGGAAGCTCCAACGGGTAGCGGCTCCGGCCTTCACGGAGATGCACGGGAGGCAACTCCTGGCCATTCAAGGTGATGCCGAGCGCCTGCTCGGGCGCCCCCGGGAAACGGTGGGGCTGACACTCGATCCACCCGAGGCGTCTTCCGACCGCGTCGGTCTCGAAACGGAAGGACGCCGCGTCACCGACCGCCCAGCGAAAGGCGTTGCCATCGGGCGCGGTCTCTCCAAAGGACCACCCCTCACCGAGGAGAGGGAGCGCGGAGGGGGATCCGAACTCGACGAGAACGCCGTCCCACTCCTTTGCCGCGACCGGTACTTCGGGGACCAGGGGTGTTTCGATCTCGACGGAAGTCTGCCGACCCGCATCGCAGGCCGGCCCGGTGGCCAGCGCCGCAAGCAGCAAGATCCGTCGCGTCATTTCTTGCGAGACTCGGCCCGCCAAGCGGCGAGGGCGGCCTGCTGCACTTCTTTGAGAGAGACACCGTTTCGAGCGGCGAGACGCCGGCAATCCTCGAACTCGGGAGCGGCGTTGAGTATTTGACCGTCTCTCAGTCCTAGCTTCACGGTTACTTTTCCGAATTGCGTCGCTACCGTAACCAGCTTGCGCTCCAGCACCTCGCGCTCGACTTCGCTGTACCTCAGACCCAAAGTCGTACTCTCCGCGAACAGAATGTCTGCCATGTCCTGCCTCAGGCGAAGAGGCGCCAGCACGCTCACGTTGACTCCTGGCCGACTCTTCTTCATCTGCACGGGCGTCAGGAAGACGTCCAGCGCCCCCGACGCAAGCAAGCGCTCGAGCAAGTGACCGGCCAGCTGGGGAGACATGTCGTCCAGGGTTGCCTCCATTATTAATACGGTCTCCTGTCCCCCCGGCCGCCTCTCGCCCAGGACCAATCGCAAGGCGTTGGGACGACCTTCCTCTGGATCTTTGCTCCCCAATCCGTAGCCCACGTGCTTTACCGTCATGGCGGGCCAGGGGCCAAACCGTCGTGCCAATCCCGTAACCAGGAGAGCTCCGGTGGGCGTCGTCCGCTCGAAGTTCGATCCATCCGAGAAGACGGGCGCTCCTTTCAGCAATAGAGCGGTCGCAGGAGCAGGGACCGCCATGCGGCCGTGCTCCATCTCGATCTCTCCTCCCCCCACGTTGATGGGCGAGCTTTCAACGGCCGAAACTCCCAGGAGCTCCAGGCCGACGAGCGTCCCCACGACATCGATAAGAGTGTCGAGGGAACCGAGCTCATGAAGGTGGATCTTGTCCGCGCTCTTGCCGTGCACTCGTGCTTCCGCGGCATAGAGGCGACGGATGAGCTCGACGGAGCGCACGTTGACATCAGTGGATAGACGGCTCCCCTCGAGGATCCGTGCGAACACCGCGAAGAGACGGTGCCCGGGATCTCCCGGCGCCTGGACACGCACGTGAGTGCCCCGAATGCCGTGTCGGGTCCCCTTACCGGCTTTCAATTGAAAGCGCCCGATAGGCAATTTCTTGAGCGCGGCGGTGAGCTCTCGGACTGATAGTCCGACGTCGATCAGCGCTCCCAGCGTCATGTCGCCGCTGACGCCGGCGGAACAATCGAAGTAGAGAAGACGCTCTGTCACGTTACTAGAGTAACCCTTTCTCTTTCAAGCTGACGCATCGCCCTCGCCCGACGATGACGTGATCGAGCACTTCGATCCCCATGATGTTCCCCGCCTCGCGAAGACGCCGGGTGAGCGACAGGTCTTCTCGGGACGGCGAGGGATCGCCGGAGGGATGGTTGTGAAAAAGGACGAGACCGGCCGCCTGAAGTGCGACCGCCTCGCGAAAGACC
>JBOGJF010000668.1:0-10121 GCA_050747785.1 Vicinamibacteria bacterium | reverse complement strand
GTCGGACGCTCCGCTCGCGCAGGCCAGTGGTGTTTTCATCCGCCTGCTAGAGCGTCAGACTGTAGAAGACCGACTGTACGAAAGCCTCGTTCTCGCCCAACTGGGTATCGTATTTGGCCGCGGGCTTGGTGGCAACGACCTCCTCGATGCTCCTACCTTGGTCGATAAGCGCCTGCACGCGGTCGCGAATGTCCGTTAGCATGTCCCGGTAGCTCCGAAGATCCGCGGGCGTCCCCAGCTCCCCATGTCCGGGAAGGATCTTGCTGGTCGGCCGTGTCATGGCAAGGACCCGATCGGCTGCGGCGATGATGCCGTTGATGTTGCCGCCGGAATCGACGTCGATGAATGGATACCGACCTCTGAAGAACGTGTCCCCCAGGTGAAAGACATCGGCGTTGGTGAAGTGAATGATCGAATCGCCGTCGGTGTGCGCGTTGTCGACGTGAAAGACGCGGATCGTATCGCCGTTCCAGTGAAACGTCACTTCGTCGGCGAATGTGATCTTGGGTAGAGCGTCCGGGGGAGCGGCCGGCGTCGTGTCCTGCCGCAGCACCTTGCGCACCTGCTCCGTACTCATACGCAGACGCACGTTCTCATGGGCGGTGATGATGCTGCCACGCTTCCCGAAGTTCTCGTTCCCTCCGGTGTGATCCCCGTGAAAGTGGGTATTGATGATGAAACGCACCGGATCCGGGGTGATGGTCTGGACCGCGGCCACGATCTTGTCGGTGAGCGGCGCGAATTGATCGTCCACCAGGATCGTTCCGTCCGCTCCCGCGGAAACGCCGATGTTGCCGCCGCGGCCAACCAGCATATGGACGCTTCCAGCGATCGGAACGACCTTCACTTCCACGGCATCCCAGTCCTCTTGAGCCCTGGCGACGCCGGCACAGGATAGCGCGAGCAAGATTAGGATCCAATGATACATGTCTCTTCCTCCCGGTCTGAGATCCCCGGGGAACCCTATCGCGCTTTGCGAACGAGAGCAAGACCGGTGTGGCCGCCGTCCCGTTGCCGGCTCCAAGGCGGCGGGGAGTTCGCGGTCAGATTGTCACGGATCAGGATCGCACGATATAGTGGGGACCGGTTCAAAGGAGGTTCTATGAAAAGCCAAGCGCTCGTACGGGTCTTCGTCGCGGGCCTACTCATGAACGGACTGTTGCTGATCGCGAGCGTCATGGCGTCTGCCGCGGAGGTCTACACGGCTACGCTCGTCGAGCCCCGGGGGCTACGCGAGCCGAGGAAGGCCGAAGTGACTCTTACCATCGAGCAGCTCAGTACAAAGGAAGATACAGCGAAGCTCGAAGCGGCTTTTGATGAGCGCGGTTCGGACGGTCTCATGAATGCTATCCGGGCAATGGAGCGTGGTGTCGCCGCCGTCGCCGGCGGGCAGACTTCCCGCATTCACCACGTCCGCGTCCATGAAGGACAAGCAGGCAACACCGTCATCATCGTCACCGAGGAGCCCTTGCACTTTCCGGGCGAGCGTCCCGATAAGAGGTCGCTCGATGCCTTAGGTATCGTTCAGCTCGACCTGAACACACAGGGCATGGGCCGCGGCACACTCGCCGAGGTCGTCGCGGTCGGTCTGAAGGAGGACGGCTCCCTCGAGATCCAAACCTTCAACCAGGCAACCATCCAGCTCGAGGACGTTCGTCGCAAGTAGCGGCGTCTGGCGAGCTCTATTAGCAGCACAGCTTTTTTGACGCCAGTACATAGCGTCTGTGCGTCTGGCGAGCTCCATTAGTTCACGTAGCCCAAGGATCGAAGCTCCTTTTCTAACTCCGGATCGACCTCCACCTCGACGCGTCCCGGTTCCGCCGCAAGGCCCACCTTCTTGAACTCCTCGAGGGTCTCGATCAACTTCGTGGAGATCCCATCCGCATTGGGCGAGTAGAGGTTGCGCCCCTCGGTGGGATCACGGCGGTGGTTGTATAGCTCTAGACGATGGTCTGCATTCTCCATGAGCTTCCAATGACGCAGGGTCGCGGCCCAGAGAGGCTTTTCGGACTCCTCGTGACTCACCCGATGGGCGAAGAGGGTTCTCTGCCGCAGCGTCTCGATGAGGTCGCCGGTTCGCCGCGACATGCTGAGCGCCGGAACCACTGACACGCCCATCCGATCCACGAGGCTCTCGCTCTCGATCCCGCCGGCAAGCTCGATCAAGGTCGGCAAGACATCGATCAGACTCACGTTCAGAGTCACTCGCCGCGGTTCGAGCTCCAAAACGGGCGCGTGAACCATCATCAGCACGCGATTGAGCTCGATGTACAACTTGTCCTGGTGCGCCAGCCCCCCGTGCTCGCGGAACTCTTCACCGTGATCGGAGAGAACGACGAGGACCGTGTCCTTCGCAAGATCCAGGGTTCCGTAGATCTTCCTCAGGTGCTCGTCGGCGTAGGCAATCTCGCTGAGATAACGGGCACGGCGACTGTTCAGCCTTCCCACTTGCTCCTCGTAGTAAGGCTCCCGCTTGCCGTACGGCAGATGCACATCGTTCAAGTGGAGGTAAAGGAAGAACGGTTCTGATTGACGGATGTCGTCCCGCCACGCGGTGACGCGCTCCAGGAAGAACGGGGCGGAGGCGTCGGCCTGGCGCTCGAATCGGTCGAACCCACGGTTGAAACCCATCTCGTCCCCGATATTGATGTTGGCCGCAAGGCCGAAGGTCCTATAGCCCATCGACTGGAATACCTCCGGCAGCGTCGCCACTTCGGCGGGCAGGCGATTGAGCGCGATGGTCTCGATCCCCGTCTCTTCACGACTCTTGTTGCGGTTTCGGTGCATCAAGAATCCTTCGGTTACCCCGTGTTGGGGAGGATAGAGGGATGTGAAGAGAGATGCGGTACTAGGGGCGGTCCAGGATGATGTCGAGAAGGCGCGTTCGAAAACAACCCCGCTCTGCGCCAACTCCGCGAGGAAGGGTGCGTTCTCTTCCTCGTAACCATAAAAGCCGAGATAATCTGGTCGAAGCGTGTCGATGAGGATGACCACCACATTGGGCCGCAAACGTTCGGTTGCGGTTTGGCAGGTTACCGTTAACGAGGTCAGTGAGAGAGGCAGCAGCAAGCTGAGCAACTTCTTCTTCTGCCGAAGCCACCTCGTCATCGCCATGCCTTCAAGCGCCACCAGCTTATCATTCTAACGTCTCCCCGGATCCTAACGTCTCCCCGGATCGGTCGCGCCCTTCCCAACCGGACGCCCGGACTTTGGCTGCTACCGCGCGTTGTGGTCTAAAATGATGGGGCGAAGTTCGGTCTAGCCGAGGTATAGGTTGACGCGTAAAGAGGCAAGAGCAAATCTCGAAGGGAAACGCCGAGTCCTTCCCGTCCTCCTTGTCGGGGGAGACGCGTGACCGCGGTGCGTCCCCGGGTGCTCCTCGCCGACGATCACACGATCGTGACCGAAGGTCTCAAGAGCATCCTCGATCCTGAGTTCGAGCTCGTCGGAACCGCGGAGGACGGCCGCGCACTCTTGGCGGCGGCCGAGAAACTGCAGCCGGACGTCATCGTCGCCGACATCACGATGCCTCGTCTCAACGGCTTGGACGCTGTGCGCGCG
The DNA here is from genome assembly GCA_050747785.1 of Vicinamibacteria bacterium. GTDB lineage: Bacteria > Acidobacteriota > Vicinamibacteria > Marinacidobacterales > DATDRI01 > CBDANW01. The sequence continues at coordinate 6,560 of JBOGJF010000668.1, read as the reverse complement.
CTCAAGAAGAGCAACCATCGTACCAAGGTCATTTTCTTGACGATGCACTCCGACCCCGAGCTGGCAACGGAGGCGTTTCGCGTCGGTGCCTCGGGATACGTCCTCAAGCAGTCCGCTGGCGAAGAGCTCATCACCGCCATTCATACCGTGCTGCAGGGGAAGGTCTACGTGACACCGGAGTTGAAACAGGAAGTCCTGGAAGCCTTCCTGAGAGCCGGTTCCGATCCGGACCGGACTTCGGTGAAGCTCACCGCCCGGCAACGCGAAGTGCTGCAGCTGGTCGCGGAAGGGCATACGATGAAAGAGATCGCTTCCGCCCTGAACGTGTCCACGCGAACCGTCGAAACGCACAAGTACGACGTCATGGGGAAACTGGGTATCGAGACGACGGCGGAGCTCATCCAGTACGCCATCAAGCGCGGGATCGTCTCCCTCTGATCGGCGTCTGACAGGCGTCTGACGAGGCCCATTGTGAGATCCGTTATCTTGTGACGCCGAATATGACGGGGTCCCTGTGGTGCGGCGGCGAACTGGCTTGAAGGTGGATCTTGGCGCCACGGTGGATCCCGTCGGCCTCGAGATTCGAACTCTCCCCAAGCCCGTTACCGGGCTCGCCATCTTTGGCAACACCAAACCCCTCGAGCTCGAGATCGGGACGGGCAAGGGCACCTTTCTTGCCGAAGAGTCGAGCCGCCGCAGTGAAGTCAACTTCATCGGCCTCGAACGCGCGCATCGCTACTGGCGCCACGCCAGCGCTCGGCTGCGTCGCCGAGAGTGCAGGAACGCACGCGTCGTGCTCGTGGACGCGGATTATTTCCTGGCCGAGTTCGTCCCCGACGGAGCCGTTGCCGCGGTCCACGTTCACTTCCCGGACCCTTGGCCCAAGAAGCGTCACCACAAACGTCGCCTGATTCAGCCGAGATTCATCACGCAAGTCGAGCGCATTCTGGTATCCGGTGGGCGGCTACAAATCGTGACCGACCATGACGAGTACTTCGCGCACATCGAAGAAGCGATTCGCGCTTCTTCTCTAACCCCGAGCCATTACGCGCCTCCAGCCAGCGCGGATGACGAGGGGCTACTCGTTGGCTCGAACTTCGAGAGGAAGTACCACCGCCTGGGAAAGAGCTTCTACGCGATCGCGGCGGTCAAGAGTTGAGGGGGTGGAGCTTTGCGGCGCTAAGGCTGCTGCCTGTTCGGAAGCTCTTCCGGTCTCTAGGATGTGTTGCGGTACCGGTTTGAGGTCCCAGATGAGGCCCACCTTCGACAACATGAACAAGCCGTAGTAGGTCAGGTCGATCTCCCACCAGTAGAAACCCTGTCGGGTCGCGGTCGGGAAGTGGTGGTGGTTGTTGTGCCAACCCTCGCCCATGGTCAGTAACGCCAGCAACCAATTGTTCCGACTGGTATCGGTGGTCTCGTATCTTTGCGTCCCGAACACGTGCGACAGGGAGTTGATGGTGAAGGTGCTGTGGGCCAGCGCGACCGTGGAGACGAAGAAGCCCCAGATCAACATCTGCCATCCATTGGTTCCTAGAGACGGAGCGATTTGCTCAAGGAGCAGGCCTAGACCGAAGGTGCCAACACCCAGCAGAATCGGAATCAGGACGTCGAAGCGATCCAGGAATCGTAGCTCGGGAAACTTGGCGAGATCGGGAACCAATCGCGTTCGTGTCGGCGCATTTTCACGCGCAAAGATCCAACCCACATGACTGTACAGGAATCCTTGCTTCAAAGGCGAGTGCACGTCGTTATCTTGATCGGAATAGAGATGATGAACGCGATGGTGCGCAGCCCACCACAGCGGGCCCTTCTGAGTAGCGGAGCTGCCCAACACCGCGAACGCGAACTGGAACCACCGTGAGGTCTTGTACGTGCGGTGGGAGAGATAGCGATGGTAGAAGCCGGTCACCGCGAACATCCTCAACCAGAACAGAGCTAGAGCGACGCCCACCGCGACAGGGCTCCAACCGACCCAGATGACACCAAAGACCATGAGATGGAGGCCGAGAAAGGGCAGCGTCTGCGGCCACCCGATGGGGAGGCGGCCGGACGGAAACTCGCGTATCTCGGTGCGCGGACTTGCTTCGCTTACGTTCGATTTCTGCATAACCAGACTTACCCTCTCTTACCTGAAGACGACCTCGGGGGTTTCCCTAGGTTGGACCGCGTTGAGGAGCCTTCGGCCGCTAGTTACTGGAACTGATTTGCGACCGCGTCTCCTACGCCAATAGCCTCCACCGGAACGATGTCTCAGCTAGATTGTTTGATAGAACCGTAGGCGTAACGGTGTGAGCTGGGAAGAACGCCTACCACCAGGCAATAGTCTAACACGAAGTCCGCCCCGCAACCACTGCCCTAATACTTCATGGCCCGGAGGCCGAAATAACGTCGGAGAAGCGCGATCTGGCCCATATGAAAGGCCTCGTGACCCAGCAGGAAGGTGATACAACCCAGGAGCGACTTCCCGCCGTCGATGGGAAATTCGTGGTGGCGTTCGGCCTGGTGACGGCAATGGCTGCATCCACACCATCCAATGCGCTAAGAAAGAGCCTGGTGTTGAGTTGCAAGGTGTTGAGTAGCGGCACGAGCTCGGCGTTCATGCTTGCTTGTTCTCGGGACCGGATAGCTCGGCCAGGGCACGGGCAACGAAGACCCGCGCCATCTTCTTTCGGTAGGCGTGGGTGAGGTCGGTGTTGTCGAGAGGCTTGGCGGGACGGTAAGCCGCAGCAGCGGCCTCTCGGATGAGCTCCTCGGTGAGCTTATGTTCCACCACCATGCGCTCGGCCTCTCTGGCCTCCACCGGGGCTGACTCGACCGCGGTAAGAACGATCCGACACGCCTCCACGGTTCCGTCCCTGGCAGTCTTCAAAGAAGCCGCGACGCCCAAGATAGGGAAGTCGATGCTCCCCCGCCGCCGCAGTTTCAAGTAAGTCGCGCGCGCGCCCTGCATCGGTGGAACGTGGATCGACGTCAGGATCTCGTCCGGTCGCTTCGTCGTGAAGTCGATCCCGTCCAGCCTGTAGAGATCCCTCACAGGAATTCGCCGATCGCCTTTCGGCCCAACCAACGTCACCTCGGCCTCGAGGACCATGAAAACCGGCGCCGTATCCGAGGAGCTGATGGCCCAACAACGATCGCTGCCGGGGGCCACCCAGCAAGTCTCGCCGTCCTTCTTCATGCAGAAATGAATGGCCTCGCGCCACTCATAGTTCTGATTGTAATAGTTGCAGCGCGTGTCGATACAGAGGTTGCCCCCGACCGTTCCCATGTTGCGGAGGATGGGGGAGCTCACGAGCCCGGCGGCTCTTGCGATGGCCGGATAGCTGGATCGCAAGAGCCGGGAGTCGGCGAGCTCGGTGAGTGTGGCCAACCCTCCGATTTCCATGCCCTCTTGCCCATTTCCAGATATCGCTCGGGCGTTCTCCAACCGTCGCAGCCCCACCAGGACCCGCGGCTCGAACTGCCGTCGCTTCATGTTGGGATACAGATCGGTTCCGCCGGCGACGGGCATCGCCCCGGGTCCCTCATCGGCCAGCATGCTTGCCGCCTCTGCCGCCGTGCGCGGCGAGAGGTAGCGAAAGGGAGGAAGACGCATCATGACGAGGCTCCCTCGAGGGGCGGCACCACGAGCGGCTCGGGAAACGTGAAGACCGGCACCTTCGGGACGCGCAAGCGATCCTCGATGGCCTGGATGATCTTGGCTGGTGTCACCGGCACTTCGTCGACACGCACTTGGATGGCATCGTAGACCGCGTTCACGAGAGCCGGGATGACCGGCAGCAGCGGACCTTGCCCGCATTCCTTCGCGCCATAGGGTCCCTCCGGATCCAAGGTCTCGACGAGGATCGATTCGACCGGCGGCATCTCCAGAAACGTCGGGCTCTTGTACTCGAGGAGCGACGGGAACTTGTGCACACCCAGACGGAAGACCTGCTCTTCCATGAGGGCTTCGCCGAGACCCATGTAGACGCTGCCTTCAATCTGTCCAATCGCGAGGAGGGGGTTGATGGCCTTGCCGACGTCGTGGGCAATCCAGATCTGGTCGATGCCGATCTCGCCGGTCTCCTCGTCGACATGGAGCTCGACGACACACGCGGAATAACTGTAGGTTGGGCTCGGGCCGACTCCCGCTCCCTTGTAGCGACCCGGAGACGGTGGCGGCGTGTAGCTTCCGGTCGAGCCCAGCGTACCGTGCTCGGCCTCGGCCAGCACGACGGCCTCGGCGAAGTCCACGCCCTTGTCCGGATCGCGCGCGTCGAAGACTCGTCGATGAGCCATACGGAGTTGCCCCATCGGGACACCCAGCTTCCGTGAGGCCGCTTCGAGCAGCAAAGGTCTCAAACGACGCGCCGCCTGAATGGCAGCGTTTCCCATCATGAGCGTGACGCGGCTCGAGTAGCTTCCCAAATCCACCGGCGTCAAGTCCGTGTCCGCGGTGACGACTCGCACGTCCGAGACTTCCACCCCCAGCTCCTCCGCAACGACGTACGCGAGCACGGAATCGGATCCCTGGCCGATATCGGTGGAGCCGCAAAAGGCCGTGACCCCGCCACCCCGGTCCAGCTTGAGCTGGACGCCGCTGTGCGGGAGATCGTTCCAGTAAATGGGAAGACCGGCGCCACTGATATAGGCCGACGCGGCGAGACCGACGCCTCTTCCCTTCGCGAGTCGCCCGTGCTTTGCAACGAAATCGGAGCGTCCGGCGACCTTCTCGAGACATTCCCGCAAACCCACGGTGCGAAGCCGAAGTTGGTTGGCGGTCACGGAGAACGGCTCGACGAGATGCTGCAGACGAAGCTCCAGCGGATTCATGCCCAGATCTTCGGCGATCTTGTCCAGGTGACACTCGAGAGCACATCGAGGCTGAGGGGTCCCATGCCCTCGCTTGGGCCCGCAGGGGGGCTTGTTAGTGAAGACCCGAACCCCTTCGAACTTGTACCGCGGCACGCGGTACGTCACCGTCTGGAGCGCACCGGTGTAAAAAAGACTCGCGACGCCGTAGCTTCCGTAGGCACCGCCGTCCATGAAGGAACGGAAGTGCATGGCGGTGATCGCCCCGTCACGCTTGACGCCCGTCTTGATCCACATCTTCACCGGGTGGCGACCGCGATGGCAATAGAACACCTCCTCGCGCGTCAGGGTGACCTTCACCGGGCGCCTCGTTTTCATCGAGAGCTTGGCCACGACGATCTCGTGGCTGAAGGGATCGCTCTTCCCCCCGAAGCCGCCACCGTTGGGACAGGCGATGATGCGGATGTGCGAGGCGGGCATCTCCAAGACCTTGGCCATCGCGCGATGGACGTAGTGGGGCGTTTGCGTGGAGGACCAAAGAGTGAGCTTCCCGTCCGGCCCGAAGGAAGCCACCGCGGCATGCTGCTCCATGGGAAGGTGGGTATTTCCTTCGAAGAAGAACGTGTCCTCCCGTACGTGATCGGCTTCGCGAAAGCCTTCCTCCACGTCTCCGAACTCGAGAGCCACTTCTTTATGGATATTTCCTCGCGGGCCGTAGTCGTGGATACGCTCTTCCTGCTCGGCGAGCGCCTCTTCGAGCGACATGATGGGACGAAGCACTTCGTATTCGACCACGATGTGCCGGAGAGCGAGCTCCGCCGTCTCCTCATCCACCGCGGCCACCGCGGCCACGGGATCGCCGACGAAACGCGCCTTGTCGATCGCCAACGCATGCTCGTCCTGAGAGATGGGGAGGATACCGAAGGGTATGGGAAGCTCCTTGCCCACGAGCGTCGCAACGACACCGGGAAGCGCCTCGGCCGCGATCGTATCCACGTCGAGGATACGCGCGTGGGGATGGGGGCTCCGCTTGATCTTGCAGTAGAGCATTCTGGGAAACGCCAGGTCATCGGCGAAGAGCGTTTCGCCGCTCACTTTTGCCATGGCGTCGACCTTGGGCAGGGGCTGGCCGATGATGCTGAGCGACTCCTCCGGCGCGGCTTTCGGGGTCGAGGGCGCGTTTCTCTTCGGCTTGACGCCGACTTTCGTGGGCACCTTTATTTCCTTCTAGAAGCGGGCTCTTTGGCGAGCCTCTCCGCCGCGAGCTCAACCGCTTGCAGGATCTGAAGGTATCCGGTGCAGCGGCAGAGGTTTCCCGCAAGCGCCTCCTCGATGTCCGATCGTTTGGGCGTCGGGTTCCGCTCGAGTAGAGACTTGGCCGCGAGGAGAATTCCCGGCGTACAGTAACCGCACTGCGCGGCTCCGGTCTCCGCGAAGGCGATCTGCAACGGATGGGCCGTCCCCTCCGCGGTCATACCCTCGACGGTCAGGATCCCTCGCCCTTCGAGCTCCACCGGCAACGCCAGGCATGAAAGAACCGGCTCGCCGTCGACGAGCACGGTGCAGGTACCGCATTCGCCGAGCTCGCAGCCGTGCTTGGTTCCGGTGAGCCTCAGATCCTCCCGCAAGACCTCGAGAAGCGTCTTGTGAACGGGCGCGGCGATCTGGAAGGACTCGCCATTGACTCGGAGGTGCAACAACTTACGTTCCTGCAACGGGTTAACGTGCTCCATGGAACAAGCTCGTGAGGACGCCAAGGGCTGGAT
>JBOGJF010000667.1:0-10739 GCA_050747785.1 Vicinamibacteria bacterium | reverse complement strand
GGGTGCGCCCGTCTTAAGATAGCACCCTGCTAGTTCCCTTAGCGCCCTGGGGCCCTCTCCTCAAGCGACATGCGGTGTGGTATTCTTACTAGAGTTTCTTCCGCCACACATTAGGTCTCAAGGAGGTCCCCTTGGCGCTCAAGGATTTCGTCAGGTCTCAATTCATCGAGGTCATCGAGTGGTTCGATGACTCCGGCGACACGATGGTCTACCGGTTTCCCGTTCAAGCCCAAGAGATCAAAATGGGAGCCCGCTTGACCGTGCGCGAGGGTCAGTTCGCTGTATTCGTGAGCGAGGGCCGTATCGCGGACGTCTTCAATCCCGGCCTGCACACGCTCAGCACGCGGAACCTCCCCATTCTCACCAAGCTCAGGGCGTGGAAGCACGGTTTCAACTCGCCCTTCAAGGCGGAGGTCTATTTCGTCTCGTCACGCCAGTTCACCGACCAGAAGTGGGGAACATCCAATCCGGTGATGCTCCGCGACGCCGAGCTCGGTCCCATCCGCCTTCGTGCCTTCGGGATCTTCTCGTTCAAGGTCCACGACCCTGCGGTCTTCATGAAGGAGATCGTCGGAACCGAGGGGCATTTCACGACCGAGGAGATCAACGGGCAATTGAAGCGACTCACCGTCTCTGGCTTCAGCGATCTGCTCGCTGAGTCCAACATCCCGGCGTTCGACCTGGCCTCGAAATACGACGAGCTGTCATCCAAAGCGCAGGCGAAGCTCGATTCGGAGTTCAAGAGCCACGGACTGACGCTTTCCAAGTTCTACGTGGAGAATGTCTCGCTGCCTCCCGAGGTCGAGGAAATCATCGACAAGCGCGCCAGCATGGGCGTCGCGAGCGATCTCAACCGCTTCACCCAGTTTCAAACCGCCAAGGCGATCGAATCGGCGGCCGAGAATCCGGGTGGCGGCGCTGCCGCGGCGGGAGTCGGCATCGGTGCCGGAGCCGCCATGGGACAGTCGATGATGGGAGCCATGGGGCAAAAGCAAGCCACCGCGACCATGATGACGTGCGCCAAATGCGCGACGTCCATCACCGCTGGCTCCGCCTTCTGCAGTCACTGCGGTGCGCCGCAAGGGCGTACCTGCTCGAAGTGCAAGGCGACCGTGACGCCCGACTCCAAGTTCTGTTCCTCCTGCGGCACCGCTCTCACCTAGGGTCTGACAACCCTCCCGAAGCTTTCAGCGACGGCCGGGGGCCCCACGGCATTGGCGAGGACTATTTCCGTTTCTCTATCGGCACGAAGTCCCGGATCTCGTAGCCCTGGTAGACCTGGCGAGGCCGCGAGATCTTTTGCTCCGGATCCGTCAACATCTCTTCCCACTGCGCCAGCCAACCGGAGGTGCGACCGAGCGCGAAGAGCACCGGAAACATATCCACCGGAAAGCCCATGGCCTGGTAGATGATTCCGGAATAGAAGTCCACGTTGGGATAGAGCTTTCTCTTGACAAAGTAATCGTCTTCGAGGGCGATCCTCTCGAGCTCGATGGCGATGTCGATCTGCGGATTGCGGCCGGTCACCTCGAAGACCCTATAGGCGATTTCCTTGATGATCTTGGCCCGGGGGTCATAGCTCTTGTAGACGCGGTGCCCGAAGCCCATCAAACGCAAGTCGCCGTTCTTGACCCGCTTCACGTAAGCGGGAATGGCTTCCTTCGTTTGAATCTCCGCCAACATCCTTAATACCGCCTCGTTGGCGCCACCGTGAAGCGGGCCGTAGAGAGCGGCGGCGGCGGCGGCGGTGGCGCAGTAGGCATCCACCTGCGAGCTCCCGACGTTTCGCATGGCGCTGGTGCTGCAGTTTTGCTCGTGATCGGCATGCAGGATGAAAAGAACGTCGAGAGCCTTCTCCAACACCGGATTCGGCTTGTACTTCGGCTCGGTCATCCGGAACATCATGTTCAGCAGGTTTCCGGTGTAGGAAAGCTCGTTGTCCGGCGGTGTATAGGGCATCCCCACACTATGGCGATAGGCGTACGCGGCGAGGGTCGGCATCTTGGCGATGAGCCGATGAATTTGCTTGCGCCGGTTGTCGGCGTCGAGAACCTTGCGCGCGTTGGGATAGAACGTGGAGAGAGCCGCGACCAGGCTCACCAGCATCCCCATCGGGTGCGCGTCGTGATGAAAGCCGTCTAGCACCTTCTTCATGTTCTCGTGGACAATCGTGTGATGCGTTATGTGGAAGCACCACTCCTGATATTGCTCGGGCGTGGGGAGCTCCCCATAGAGGATGAGGTAGGCGACTTCCAGATAGTTCGACTTCTCGGCGAGCTGCTCGATCGGATAGCCGCGGTAGCGCAAGATGCCCTTCTCACCATCGATATATGTGATGCGACTCTTGCAGGAGGCCGTGTTCAGGTACGCCGGGTCGTAGCTCATCATCCCGAAGTCGCCGTCGGCGACCTTGATCTGACGGAGGTCGGTGGCACGTACGGTATCGTTCTCGATTGGAACCTCGTAGGTCTTGCCGGTTCGGTTATCGGTAATCGAGAGGGTGTCCTTCGCCATCAGCCCGCCTCCTTCGCGGTTCGCCAAGTTCGCCGCGTATTCTACCCTGTTCCCACCGTTCGATTGTCGCCGATTATCGTCTGCGATCTCTACTCAAGCGGCGTCCCCACGACCTAGGGCGCGCCGCACGGCGGCCAGACGCCGCTCGAGCTCGGACGAGGAGAGCACAGGAAGCACCCCGTCGATCGGTATCTCTTCCGGAAGGGACAGCAACCGCTCGCCTTCCTCGTATTTCTGCCTTTCGACGATGCGGCGTGGCACCGCCAGGCGGTGGACCCGAAGGGCCAGCGCCACCAACCCGGCCGAGGCGACTTCCAGCCGTTTCCTCACCTCCTGCTCTACGAATGGATGCTCTGTTCGTACGGTCATGGCCGCGGATGCGGAATGGATTTCGAACGACTCGACGACCTCCGCGTAGTCCCGCAGGTAGACATCACCGGTCTTGGGAGGTCGAAGCTCGTGCTGATACACCATCCCCGCCGAGGGTTTGAGTGCATCGCTGCGTTGGCGATCATAGGTTGGAAACAAGAAGAACTCGCGGTCGGCGGGAACGTAGTCGTCGACGAAAGTTAGGATGCCGCCGCCCTCGTGCAAGAAACGAATCACCACCGACCACTCCTTGAGGGCCATGCGATTTGCGGATCTCATCTACATCACTATCTTACTTGAAAAGCGCCGGTTTTTTGGTTAACAGGGGATGAGGAGAAAAAAAATGACCTCTCTCGATGGGAAAGTGGCCGTGGTGACGGGATCGACGCGAGGCATCGGAAGGACCATCGCCGAGGCGCTTGCCAGGCAGGGAGCCGGAGTCGTGGTTTCGGGTCGCCAGGCGGGTGACGTCAAGCGCGTGGTGGAGGATTTCCGCGGGGCTGGCATCGAAGTGCGCGGCAAGGCCTGTGACGTGCGCAAGCACTCGGACACGGAGGCCCTCATGCGCTTCGCCGCCGAGGAAACGGGCGGCATCGACATTCTGGTCAACAACGCCGGCATCGGCATCTTCCATCATGTGGCCGAACTCTCTCCCGAAGACTGGGATCGGGTCATTGGCACCAACCTGAGCGGCGTCTTCTATTGTTGCCACGCGGCGATTCCATTCCTTCGCAAACAGGGTGGGGGCTACATCTTCAACATCAGCAGTCTCGCCGGAAAAAACGCTTTCAATGATGGCACGGCATACAACGCGTCGAAGTTCGGTCTCGAGGGATTCAGTGAAGCTTTGATGCTCGACCTGCGCTACGAGAACATCAAGGTGAGCTACATCATGCCGGGGAGCGTGGCCACGGAGTTCGCCGGGCGGCAGGTCTCGGAGCGCGAAGGCTGGAAGCTCACGCCCGGCGACGTGGCTCAGGTTGTTCTCGATCTGCTCGCGCTCGATCGACAGGCTCTGGCCAGCCGGGTCGAGCTCAGGCCTTTTCAGCCGCCGCGAAAGAAGTGACTCCTTTATAGACGGCGGTCGCGGCCGTTGCGAGGAAGGTCATCAGTAGCGGTTCCACTTCCCAGCGCATGCGATCGTTCTCTCCAATCTCGATGAGATTGCAGGCCAGGGTCACCCAGACGACGGTGAGCAGCATGAACGCGAAGACCGGCCTCGAATCGGGTTGCCGCGAGGCATCGCCCCGCACCACGCGATAGAGAGCGAAGACCAGAAGCACCGGGAACACCAGCACCCATACATTGATCGGAGGCTCGAGCATGCCGATCGGCCTCTCGATGGACCCCCCGCGAAAAACCGTTCCGGTGAGGAAGTGTTGCAGGCGATGAATGCCGGAGAAATCGTAGTCCACGAGGAAATCCACTGAATTGGGACCGGGCTGGAGAAAGAGAAGAAACGCCGTGGCCGAACGCTGAAGATACCGTCCGGGATAGCGAGCGATGAGTTGGATGTTGGCTCGCTCCATCTCTTTGGAGATGATCGCATAGTCGCGATGGTTGAAATTCGGCTCACCATTGCTCTTGTACGGCTCGCCGAGCGCGGGGTGAGCTCCCGGCAAGGGCTCGAAGTAGCCGAGGTGCTTGAGCTCGGCGGGCTCGCGGAAAGGCCGACGATGCCACACCGGAGGTAGTACGCCTTGCTCTCCCAATGCGGCCATTTCATTCTGAGAAAGCGGCCAGCGCTTCGATAGGTTCATCCCCAGCCAGGAGCTTCCGCTATAGCTCCCAACTTGAAGGTAGTTCTTGAGATACAAAACATTCACGAGCAGCAACGGAACGACCGTGGCGACGAGGAGCTCTCTTCGTTGCTTTGGGGCAAGAAACATCGCAACGATTCCGATCGCCGCGACGAACCATAGAGGATGGTAGAGAGCGCGGGTGAGCATGAGGACCGTTGCCAACCAGCAAAACACGTGAGCGAGCGCCGCCTTGCCGGTGTCCAGGTAGCGGGCCAAGACGATCGTCATCCAGAGAATGACGAGTGCGACGGGCAACGTGTAGAAAAGCCAATGGCTGTAGACCATGAAGTTCGGATGGAGAGCGAAGAGCAGGCACGATGTCGCCGCGATGAAGTCTGGTACGCCGAGTGCTCGCATCAACCAGACCAGGCCCGCCAACATGGCGAGGGCGAGCACGGCGAACGAGACCGCAAAGACCTGCGTTGTGTTGTCAGGAAACAACTTGAGGATGATTCCGAGGAATAGATTGAACAGCGGCGGCTGCGCGTGCAAGTAATACAGACCGCGCATGAGGTCGTTGCGGAGGATCTCGGGATCCAGGTATTGGTACAAGAACTCGAGGCCACTGTCGTCGAAGCGAACACCCAGCCAACGAGCGACGAGCATGCTCGAGACAAAGACGGCAAGCGTCCAAAGATAGATCCACTTCGCGCGAAGGATTGAAACGACGGGGCCTTGCTGTGGCATGAAGGCGGGGTCGAGAATAGCATATATTAGTGGTCGCTCGGCTCTTCGCCTCGCTCCCCGGCGCTCGCTCTTCGCTCGCGCCGAAAACCACGGCCGGATTCCCTTGGCCCTCCGGGCCAATTCCTCCCGGCCGGCGGCCCTAACGGGCGGTTTCATGTCGCAAGGCTGAGCCCACCGCTTCGCACGAATCTATGCGCGCAGTAAGAATTCACCAACACGGGGGGCCCGAAGTCCTCCAACTCGACGAGATCGATCCGCCCCACACCGGACCGTGCGAGGTCACGGTCAGGGTCAAGGCCTGCGCGCTGAACCACCTCGATCTCTGGGTTCGCAAGGGTTTGCCGAACGTCAAGATCGAAATGCCGCGCATCCTCGGCTCCGATATCTCGGGAGTCGTCGTCGAGACTGGCCCGGGAGTGGCCGACGTCTCGGTGGGCGAGGAGGTCGTCTTACAACCCGGTCTCTCTTGCGGCCGTTGCCTACGCTGTCAACAGGGTCGCGACAACGAGTGCCGGCAATACAAGATTCTTGGCTCCCAAGTCGACGGCGGTTACACCGAACGGCTGAACGTTCCCGTCCAAAACCTTCTCCCGAAACCGAAGGGGCTCTCCTTCGAAGAAGCGGCTTCCGTCCCGTTGGTGTTCTTGACCGCCTGGCACATGCTTGTGGATCGAGCCCGGCTGAGACCCGGAGAAGTCGTCCTGATATTAGCCGCTGGGAGTGGCGTGGGCACCGCCGCGATCCAGATCGCCAAGCTCTACCGGGCCCGGGTCATTGCCACCGCATCCAAGGATGCCAAGCTCGCCAAAGCGCGGGAGCTGGGCGCCGACGAGGTCATCAACAACCGCGCCCAGGACTTCGCGCAAGAAGTGCGCCGCCTCACGGACAAGAAAGGCGTGGACGTCGTGATCGATCACGTGGGCCGGGACACGCTCGGAAAGAGCATCGCGAGCCTGGCACGGGGCGGACGTCTCGTGACCTGCGGCGCGACATCGGGACCGGGCGTCGACCTCGATCTCCGTTACATCTTCGCCCGCCATCTCTCGCTTCTCGGCTCTCACATGGGTGCTAAACACGAGCTGGCGGGGCTTCTTCCCTTTTTCGAAACCGGCTGGCTGAAACCGGTGGTCGACCGTGTCTTTTCGCTGGAAGAAGCCGCGGATGCACATCGTCGCCTAGAGAATCGCGAGCAGTTCGGGAAGATCGTGCTTCGCATCTGAATGACGGAAACCCTAGACCCCTCATCAACATCGTCCAGGCTCGAAGCGGGCAACGTGCTGCCGCGCGGGCGACGTGCGGCCGTGACGCTCGGCGTCATGATGGGGCTTTTCCTGGCCGCCATCGAGCAAACCGTAGTCGCCACCGCCATGCCCACGGTCGTCTCGAGCCTGGGCGGCCTGGACATCTATAGCTGGGTCTTTTCGATTTATCTCCTCACCTTCACGGTCAGCGTGCCGGTCTGGGGACGGCTCTCCGACGTGCACGGACGGCGCAACTGCTACCTCATCAGCATCGGGCTCTTCATCGTGGGCTCCGCGCTCTGTGGCCAGGCGCACTCGATGACGTTTCTTATTCTCTTCCGGGCGATTCAGGGTATCGGGGGCGGTGGGGTCTTCCCCATCGGGTTCACCGTCATCGGTGAAATCTACTCCTTGCAGGAGCGCGCGCGGATACAGGGGCTCTTCAGCGGTGTCTGGGGAGTCGCCAGCATCATCGGCCCGCTGGTCGGCGGGATTCTGACCGATCTCCTGTCCTGGCGCTGGGTCTTCTACGTGAACGTTCCCTTCGGGCTGCTCGCGGTCGCTCTCATCGGCACGTATCTTTCCGAGCCCAGCGAGCTTCGTTCGAGTCATTCCTATCCCTTCCAAAGGGTTGGAAGGGCGGCCATCGACTACCGCGGCGTGGTCATGTTCTCCGCCTCGGTGAGCGCGCTCCTCCTGGCGCTCATTCAGGCGGGAAAGCGCGGCTCCATCTGGGAGCCCGATCTGATGGCGCTCGTCGCGGTATCGGTCGTGCTGCTGTTCGTCTTTCTCCGCTGCGAGCGCAAGGCGAAAGAGCCCGTACTTCCGGTCGCCTTGTTCCGGAACCCCGTCTTCCGCGCGTGCTCCGCCATCGGGCTGCTCGCGGGGATGGGACTCTTCGGCTCGATCTCGTTCATCCCTCTCTTCGTCCAGGGCGTCTTCTTCGGCTCCGCGACCCAAGCGGGCTCGGCGCTCACGCCCCTCATGCTGGGATGGACGCTCCTCTCCATTGTCTCCGGCCCGCTTCTCCTCCGGTTCAGCTATCGGCCACTGGTGATCGCCGGCATGGCTTCCTTCGCCATCGGCTTCCTCATGCTCACCCGACTCGCACCGGCGAGCGCTTACCTGGAGCTTCTTCCATCGATGGCCGTGTTGGGAGTCGGCATGGGATTATCGATGGTCACGATGCTGCTCGCAGTCCAGAGCACCGTTCCGCGCAAGCTCCTGGGGATCGCGACCTCGGGGCAGCTCTTCTTCCGAACGATCGGCGGCGCCATCGGCGTGGCCATCATGGGCTCGGTCATGGGGCATCGGATGACTTCGCGTCTCGACGGTACGGCCGATCCCGTGCTGGCTCGACTGGCCGCCAACCCGGATTCCATCGTCAACGAAGCCGCGCGACAGGCCCTTTCCGCGGAAGAGACGGCCTGGCTCCGCGACACGCTCGCCGCATCGCTACACGGGGTCTTCGTGACCGGCCTCGTCATCGCTCTCGTCGCCTTCGCATTGTCCCTTCGTTTTCCTCGCGGATCGCCCGAAGAGCTCGCGCGGCGGCTCGACCCCCCGCCGGGCCCACCGGGATAGCCCGACGCCGAAGGGTATAATGACGATCGATTCGTCGAGTCGTCGAGTCGTCGATTTACGGGGGGGAACGGCTTATGAAGCTTACCATTGTGGGCGGCGGGATCATGGGAAGCGGCATCGCCTACGCGGCCGCCGTTGCCGGTTTCGACACGGTTCTCAATGATCTGTCCACCGAGCATCTGGATCACGCGCTGCGATCGATCACCGGGCTCCTCGACGGCGGCATCGAGCGCGGCAAACTTAGGACCGAGGACAAGTCGGCGATCCTCGCCCGGCTGGAGCTGGAGCAGGATCTGACCGCCGCCGTCGACGGCGCGGATCTCGTGATCGAGGCCGTTCCGGAAGACATCGCGCTCAAGCGCAAGATCTTCGATCGCCTCGACGAGATCACGTCCCCGAGCGCCGTGCTCGCGACGAACACCTCCTCGCTCAGCATCACCGAGATCGCGACCGCCACCCACGATCCATCGCGAGTCATCGGCATGCACTTCTTCAACCCGGTCGCCAAGATGAAGCTCATCGAGATCGTTCGCGGCGCGGAGACGTCGGAGCGAGCTTTTCGGATGGCCGAGGAAGTCGCTCACCAGATGGGAAAAGAGACCGTCGACATCCGCGAATCCCCCGGGTTCGTGACCAGTCGCATCAACGCCCTGATCGGCAACGAGGCCTTCCACATGCTGGAAGCTGGCGTGGCCAGCGCGGAGGACATCGACAAGGCGGTCAGGTTGGGTCTCAACCACCCGATGGGACCCTTCGAGATGATCGACATGGTCGGTCTCGACACCCGGCTAGGAGTCCTGAACTACCTTCACGAGCGACTGGGGGAGACGTACCGCCCCAGCCCGCTGCTGGTCCGGTTCGTCCAGGAGGGCCGGCTGGGCCGCAAGGTGGGGCGAGGTGTGTACGACTACCGCGAGGAGAAAACCCGCAAAAAGTGACTGCACGGTGGTTTCGCCCGTTTTTCGTTCTGGTCATTCCGGCCGTTGCAACTTCTGTGCTGCCGGCATGTGAAAGGTCTCCGACCGAGATCACGCCACCCCATCGATTCGTGGAGGAGCTTCCCGGTCTCGGAAGGACCTACCGACGCCACGAGCTGGGCGCGCTCCTCGAACGACCCCATAGCTGGGCTCCGGTGACGCTCGGGGACGAAACGCGGCGAGGATTCGCGACGACGCTCACGTCCGACCTGAGTTTCTCCGTGGAGGTTCCGTCCCGAGCCAGTCTTCGCCTCGCCATCGCCGTGGCCACACTCGACAACGAGCACTGGTCTCCGGTGCGATTCCGAGTCATCACCGATGCGGGCGATAAACAAGACGTCCTCTTCACGGAGACCGTCGCGCGGCGCGATCGAAATCGTTGGTTGTCTAGAGAGATTGATTTGAGCGCGAGCTCCGGCTCTCCGCTACGTCTCACCCTCGAAACGCGGGTCAGAGCCGATGGTCAAGCTCCTTCGGTGGATTCGGAAGCGCTGGTCCCGCTCTGGGGAAATCCAGTTCTGGTGAGCGCCGATTGCTGTGGCGAGAAACCCCGCATCATCCTGATCTCCATCGACTGCCTGCGTGCCGATCATGTGGGCGCCTACGGCTACGAGCGCGACACGACACCTCACATCGACGCCTTCGCGGAGAATGCCACCCTCTTCGAGACGGCCGTGAGTACGGCTCCCATGACCCTGCCCTCGCACACGTCCATGTTCACCGGCCTCTTCCCTTCCCGGCACGACGGAAGCAAATGGGCCAAGATCGCATCGACGACTCCCTACCTGGCGGAAATCCTGTCACGGGCCGGCTATCAGACCGACGCCCTAGTGACCGGTGCCTATCTTTCACAGGACTACGGCGTCGAACGTGGATTCGACTTCTATCGCATGGACTACCCGGCTCCAGCTGCCGAGGCGGTGAAGCAAGCGCTCGAGCTTCTGCGGCTCGGCCGCGGGACGGACCAGTTTCTATTCCTCCATTTGATCGATGCCCACTGGCCCTACGACCCGCCCGAGGAGCTCCTCGACAGATTCGTCGCTCAGCCCTCCGACATCACGCCGCTCCTCCGTAAGATCGTGGACAACGAGCCACCGAGCTCCCCCAAGGAGATCGAACAGGTCGTGGCGCTCTACGATTCCGAGATCGTTTCCGCAGATGCCGCATTGGGACGCTTTTTCGAGACCCTGAAGAACATGGGTATCTACGACGGCTCGCTCATCCTTCTGACCGCCGATCACGGAGAGGCGTTCTACGATCGCGGTCACTGGCAGCACAGCCAGACCTTGCACGAAGAGCTGATCCGCATTCCCCTCATCGTCAAGTGGCCCGGGGCGTCGCCTCGCGGCCGGGTCCGAACGCAGGTGAGCCAGGTCGACATCTTCCCCACCGTTCTGAGCGCCGCCGGTGTCACACCGCCCACGTCCGATGGTATCGACTTGCTCGAGTTCGTGAAGGACAGCGCCGAAGCAAAGAAGAGACGAAGCGTGATCAGCGAGAACGCCTGGCGATCTCCCGTCGGGTGGGCGAGGAAAATCTCGATCCGCACCGAGAAGCAGAAATAC
>JBOGJF010000666.1:0-11056 GCA_050747785.1 Vicinamibacteria bacterium | reverse complement strand
GCACTAGACCGCCTGGCCCCTGGGCCGAGCGAGGTGGTTTTCGTCGATAATGGGTCCTCCGATGAGAGCTTGTCTCTCCTTCGCTCCTTCGCCGGGGCCAGGTCGGGCCGGGCTCGAGTCTTGCAGGAACCCAAGAGAGGCGCGGCCGCGGCGCGCAATGCCGGCATTCGCGAAGCCGCGGGAGACATCATCGCTTTCACGGATTCCGACTGCAGTCCGGATCCGACGTGGCTCACCTATTTGATGGCGCCGTACCAGGACCCCTCGGTCGGTGCCGTCGCCGGCAGGGTGATGGGCGCTCCGGCGGAAACGGCTCTCGAGATCTTCAGCGCTCTCTACACGCTGAGACTCCCAGAAACTCCCTCCCGACACCGAGAGTGGACACCTCGTGCAGGAGGATTTCCAACCGCGAACTTTTCGGTCCGCCGCGTGCTGGCCAACGAGCTCGCAGGCTTCGATGAGCGCGTCGTCATCTACGGCGAGGATTACGATTTCTGTGCGCGTCTCTACGAACGAGACGTCACGATCGTTTACGTGCCGGAGGCCGCGGTCGCCCACCACCACCGGGTCACGGTCGGTGGCATGATGAAACAGGCTTTCGGATTCGGTCGAGGGCATGCGTTCCTTTTTCGCCACCACGGCGCGGGGCTCTGGATGGACCTGCCCGGCGGACACTTAGATTGGAAGCGCTGCCCCATTCACGCCTGGCTGGACTTCGCGTCCGCTGACAAGAAGGTCCTCGCCATCTTGCTCACGGCCCTCGTCTACCCCCCCCTGGTGGTCCTGCTCGTCTGCTACTCGCTCTACCTCGTCGCGTCGGCGCACCGCCGCGCCCGCATGGCCAAGATGAATCTCTCGATCTGGACCAGCACCAAGCTCGCGTGGTTTCTAGTCTTGAAGTCGGCCTGCCTGACAGTGGGCCGATGGTGGGGCTCCGTGATCCACCGAGCCCCTTGCCTCTAAGCCGAACCCGAACGACCACAACACCTTCCGGCCCGTGAGGCCTGTCCCAAAAAGCCTTCGAGCGGTATGCGGATTGCATGGATCCCGATATAACGGTGTGTTTTGCCCACATTATAGGGCTCACCGTATGCTTTTTGAAAATCTCCGTGGGGAATTGACCCCAGGTGAGCTGACAAGAAATTGAGATCCACCTAAGAGATTGGTGTATCTCATTACAACAAAATACTTTACACGGTAAATGGCAGCTAGAAAATTGGCGATTCTAGCCAGTTTGGGTGAGGCGGTCCGGGTCGAGCTGGAGCCGGTCTTGTCCGAGCTCGGATTGGCGACGGTCGCTGCCCGAGATGACCTCGAAGTGCTCCGTCTCCTCGGCGGGAAGGGGGCGAGCCTCGTCCTCGCGACGGCAAGCAAGGGGAGCGACCTCTGTGCGCGTCTCCGTCAAGACGAGACGACGCGGAACCTCCCCATCGTTCTGATCGGAGGCGAGAATGGTCGCGAAGGCCGACTGACGGCTCTGCGAGCCGGGGCCGACGAGTTCTTCGGTGAGCCATTCGACCAAGAGGACGCGCGCCTAAGGCTCAGCGCCCTCCTGCGCCGTGCCGGTGCTCACTCGAGCGCAAACGGCGGCAGTCACAGGGAAGAATCTCCAGCCCGCGCAACGACGTCCGTCGACCGTCGCGCACTCTACGACTCGACGATCGCCGAGCTCAACAAAGTCCTGGCACAAATCACGAACGGGCAGCCACCGGGGCTCGATGCCCTTCGCGAACGAACCCTCCCGCTCGTCGAGTCGATGGAGGGCTCCGAAGAAATGGTCGCCCTTGCTCTCGGCGCCCGTATGGCCAACGACTTGGCGACCCACCACGTCAACCTCGCCATCCTGGGCCTCACGATAGCTCGACAGTTGGAGCTTCCGAGACAAGACCTCGAGCGCTACGCGTTCTTGAGCTTGGTCCACGATCTCGGCATGGCAAGAATACCCGAGTCCATTCTCAGCGCGCCTCGCCGTCTCACTCGCGAGGAATTCCAACGGATTACCGAGCATCCCGCTCACACGCGCGACATTCTGAGACAAGCGGGCCCGCAGTTCCACGACATTGCCGATATCGCCTACCAGGAGCACGAACGGGAAATGGGACAAGGCTACCCGCTCGGTCTGCGCGGGGAGCAAATCGACGAGCTCGCGAAAATCGTCGGGGTGGCCGATGTCTACGAGGCATGCACTCATGCGCGGACCTATCGCAGAACCTTCATCCCTTACGAGGCTCTGCAGGAGCTCATCGAGATGCGGGGGCAGCACTTCCACCCGCGCTACATCAAGGCACTCATGAACGCCCTCACGGTCTACCCGTTGGGAAGCTACGTGCAGCTCAACACCGGTGAAACCGGTCGCGTTCTGGCAACGAACCGGACCAACTTGATGCGACCCATCGTGGAGCTGCTTTGGAATGCACGCGGGGAACGACTAGCTACACCCAAGATGGTGGATCTAGCGGAGACACCGTTCCTGTTCGTAAGCAAGCCTCTTTCGGAAGAACTGTTGCCACGTTCATTGAGATGACTCAATGAGATGAGAACCACGACGAACCGGAAAACAACTATGTCGACGAGAATATCAGCTGCCTCCGTGACCCTGGCGATGCTTCTTGCCCCAGCACCGCCGTTGGCCTCTCAGGAGCAAGGAAACGAAGCCTACACCCTGGCGCAGGGCATCCCCGAGTACCGAATCGGTCCCGAGGACAAGCTTCAGATTCGCATTTGGACTGGGCTAGAAGCCAGGGAGTACGAGGTGGTCGTGCAAGCAGACGGCAACATCTTCCTCCCGTTCGTGGGGTTGGCCAGTATGCGAGCCGGCGATCGTAGTGCCCTCGAGTTGCGCGACGAGATCGTCGAGCAACTCCGCGAATCCTATCGCGAGCCGGCCGCAGAAGTGATCGTGACCGAAAAACTGGCCAGACTGGTCACGATCTTGGGTGAGGTGCGCACGACGGTCAGGGGTGAGACTGGACCGGGCCGTTATCCCCTACCCGGTCGTATCCGTTTGGTGGACTTCCTCACCGAGCACGGCGGGCTCACTGACCAGGCGGACCTGAGTCGCGCACAAATCACTCGCGGAGGCGAGACCGGTCTCTACAACCTTTCGCGCGCCATATTTCAGAACGACGAATCGCAGAACCCGATTCTGGACGCCGGAGATCTCCTCTACATACCGGCAATCTCGACGAACAGTCGAAAGGTCTTGGTCTTTGGCGAAGTGGGCCGGCCCGGTCTTCTCGAAATGACCGACGACCTTCCGATTTCGGAGGCCATTGCGCTCGTCGGTGGATTCACCAGTGACGCCCATAAGAGCGGCGTGGTGGTCGTGCGGGGCGGGATCGAGAACCCCGTGGTGTTGAACTCCAACTGGGAATTGCTGCAGAAGGGCGACGTTACTCAAGATCTCACCGTGCAGGACGGAGACTTGATCTTCGTGGGACGTAGGAAGCTCGCCACGTTCACCGAGGTCATGCACGCTTTTGCACTTCCCCTTTCCGCCATCTACACCACGCTCCTCATCAGCAATTCCGCTGGTAACAATGACTAGGAGCCGGACACCATGAGTCAACCCGAGTTGAATCTTCGCGACTATGTTCGGATTCTCCGAAAGCACCGCCTCTACCTCGTGGCGCCGACGTTGCTCCTGGGCCTACTCACCTACCTGCTGACGCCGTCATCGGTGACGACCTTTAGCGCCTCCTCGAGCGTGAAGATTTCTCAGTCCAGCACGCTGGCTGGATTCATGCTCCAGGTGTTCACTTATTCACCAGGAGACACGCTGGCCACGCAAACGCAGATCATGACCAGCCTTCCCCTCATGGCCCGATTGGCTCAACACCTCGGTCGAATACCGCCCGCTTTGAACTTCAAGGAGATCATGGAACAACCGAAGCTGGTCGCCGAGATTTCCGAGCTGCAATCCATGGTCTCGGCCGCACAGGTGGGCAACACCAGTATCATCGCGATTAACGCCGACGCCGGTTCGAGCGACGAGGCTATCCAGATCGTCAATGGCCTGGCCGACGTTTTCGTAGCCTGGAGCATCGAGGAGAAGAACCGTCAGGTCATCGAGGCGAAACAGTTCATCGCCCAGCAGTTGGAACAAGTCCAAGCACGCTTGCGGAGCGCCGAGAACGATCTCCAAGCGTTTCAGGAAAACCACTTGGATCAGCTCTCCCTGTCTGGGGATATGATGCTCCGCCTTCAGGAAGAGAGGGAGTCGATCCGCGCGCAGATCACGACCCTGCAGTTGCAGGTAGAACAACTGAAGGAACGGGGACTGGGCTCGAGTGAGATCGATTGGATCTCCAGCTCCGAGCTCAACAACCCCACCCTAGAACGATTCAACGCCGAGCTCATCGACCTGCAGCTTCAAAAGGAAAGGCTCTTGGTGTACCAGACCGAGGCGTCACCAGAGGTTCGGGTCGTCGAGAACAAGATCCAGACTCTGGTATCGAATCTCGTCCGAGAGTATGTGGACAACCTCGTCCAGCTCGAACAGAGGGAGGCAACCCTCAACGAGAAACTCGCCCTCATTCCACAGAACGACGCGGAGCTGGCTCGATTGCGAAGGAACACGGAGGTTGCGAGCGAGGCGTACACGCTGCTCAAGTCCAAGCACGAGGAAGCATCCATTCGAGAGGCGGAGAAGATCCGCGAGGCCGATGTCGTCGAGTACGCCATGAGTGCGGTGGCTCAGTCGGGCTCGGGAAAGGCGTCCAAGAGCCTGGTGGGAGCCTTGATCGGTTTGGTTCTCGGCTTCGTCTGGGCGCTCGTAGCCGAGGGACTCGACACGTCCATCGGCACGATCGAGGACGTGGAATCCTACCTTCAGGTACCCGTGCTCGGTGTGATACCGCACATCAATCGTGAAGAGGTGCGGGGGTTCCTGGCGGCGGCGAACCCCCATCTACCGATCGAGTCACTGGACTCCTATTCGAGCCTGGTCGCGCAGTTCGATCCCAAGTCTCCGGTGGCCGAATCGTACCGTTCCCTGCGCACCAACCTGGAGTTCACCAAGTTGGCGAGTCCCGCCCGCAGTTTCCTCGTGACCAGCTCGACGCTCGAGGAAGGCAAGTCGACGACGGTAGCCAACCTGGGGCTCGCCCTCGCCCAAGGGGGGAAGAGAACCTTGATTGTCGAGAGCGATCTAAGGCGGCCCTCCATCTACAACTACTTCGGGCTGACACGCGAGCCCGGGTTGACCGAAGTTCTCTTGGGAACCATCGACTGGAAGGACGCGCTCCGGTCCATCGCCGACGTTTTCCTCGGCAAACTCGACATGGATACGCTGGTACGTACGCCGGGGCTGGAGAACCTCTTCTTCATAACCAGTGGGACGATCCCTCCCAATCCGGCCGAGCTTCTGGGCTCCGGCCCGATGCGCGCCTTTATCGAAAGGGTCACCGAAGAGTTCGACGTGATCCTTTTCGATAGTCCTCCCGCTCTACCGGTTACCGACGCGGCCATCCTCGCCACCCAGGTGGATGCCGTGGTCTTGATCTATCAGATGGGCCGCGCGGGACGCGGGCTGCTCAAGCGGGCGAAGAGCCACATGGATGCCGTCCGTGCGGACATCAGAGGCGTCGTGCTGAACGACATCAAGGCCGAAGTGAGCGAGTTCTCTCCAGCTGAGTACTACTACCAGTACTACGCTGCCGATAGCTCTCGGAAAGAGGAACCGGGTTTCGTGCAAAAGGCGCTCGGCCGGCTTCGGAGTCGAGCCGCGGTCCGCAAACCTCGCCCTTCGTTGGTCGACGATGCCTCCGGGCAAGGGAAGCGCCCTAGGGGCGGCGCCGAGTACGAGGACATCCTGAATGTCACGGGCGGATTTGGAGGACGAGAAGACGCCCCTAAGGGTCGCTCGGAGCGATGACATTGGCACCTCCAACGGCAACGACACTTCGCCCGTTGAACCTCGCGGGTCGGCTCGGTGAGACTCGGCGCGCCGAGACGCTCAGCTCCGAAAGCAACGGATCTCGCCACGGTCACGTGATCGCGGTCGGAAGCGGTAAGGGCGGTGTGGGAAAGACCCTCGTTTCGTCCAGCCTGGCCCTGGGACTCGCCGAGCACACCGAGCGGAGCGTTCTCGCCATCGACGCGGACCTGGGGGGTGCCAATCTGCACACCGGTCTCGGCATCATGAGACCCTCCTTCGCGCTCAACCGGTTCATCATGGAGGAGAGGCCCCTGCACGAGCTTTCTGAGCCGAGCGGATTCGAAGGCTTGCGATTCGTTAGCGGAGCATCGGACATCATCGGGCTCGCCGAGTTCACCGACGCCGATAGGAGGCGCTTCCAGCGGGAGCTCGCTGGCTTCCGCGAAGAGATCGTCGTGCTCGACTTGGGAGCGGGCTCCTCGCTGTTCAATCTGGAACTCTTTTGTACCGCGCGACAAGGAATCCTGGTCACGACCACGGAACCGACCGCCGTTCAGAACGCGTACGGCTTCCTGCGAGCTGCGGTCTTTCGTCGTCTGCGACTGCTCTGCCAGGCCGAGCACGACGTGATCGAGCTGATCGACGATGCGGCGAATCATCGCGGGAGCGAGGAAACGGAGGCGGTTCCCGGCCTCATCCAGCAAGTAGCCAGGCTCGACCGCCTGGCAGCCGCAAGGCTGGGAGAGCTTATTGGCCAAATGAGAATGGGGCTGGTGGTGAACATGGCGAAGACGCGTGAGGCGGCGAGGGTCGCGGATGGTATGGCTCGAACGGTGCGACGACACTTAGGTGTGCGATTGGACTTCTTGGGGAGCGTCGACTTCGACGCGTCGGTGCGCCGCTCGGTTTGCGAATGGCGTCCGTTGCTCGTTCACTTTCCGACCGCTAGAGCGTCCCGTCGGCTGGTGTCCGTGGCCGCGAAAGTGGGCAATCGTCTTAGTTTCTGAAAGTTGAACAAGCATCGATGAGAGCTCCTCGCAGAGGAGCGACACCGATTCCTCGTTTTCTCGAACTCAAAAGACAATGATTGCCGCTCTCGACCGAGTTACGCCACCCCCGGTAGCGCTGGGTCTCGCCGCGCTGCTGGCCTCCATCTTGGCTGCCTTGGTGGTCGCCAAGTTGCCAGTATCGAAGAGCGTTCTCCTGGCAACCGCTCTGGTCATCCTGCTGATTGGCCTGCTGCACATCAAGC
The DNA here is from genome assembly GCA_050747785.1 of Vicinamibacteria bacterium. Lineage (GTDB taxonomy): Bacteria > Acidobacteriota > Vicinamibacteria > Marinacidobacterales > DATDRI01 > CBDANW01. The sequence continues at coordinate 3,926 of JBOGJF010000666.1, read as the reverse complement.
TCACGATCTACATGATCATCTTCAGCATGCTCTTGTCGCCAGAGCTCGGAGTGGGTGTGGTCGCCGGCGATCGACCCGTCACCATACGGTTCGAAGACATCCTCCTGATTCTGGTCGGCGTTGCCTGGGTCGTACGAGCCGTCTATCGGAAGAATGCAGGCCTGTTTCGAGATAGTCCACTCAATCGACCGATCCTGGCCTACTCGGCTACCGCGGTCCTCGCAACCCTGGCGAACGGCTGGTCACACGACATCAACTGGCTGCGTGCCCTTCTCTTTCTAGCCAAGTACCTCGAGTATTTCGTCCTCTATTTTCTGGTACTGAACAATCTGCGAGGGCGCAACGATATTCGAAACTACTTGATCGCGGCTTTCGTGACCTGCGCGGTGGTGTCGGTGATGTGCATCTCTCAAATCCCGGGAGGCGGGCGCGTGACCGCGCCCTTCGAGGGTGAGGACAGTGAGCCAAACACGCTCGGTGGCTACCTCGTATTCATGCTGGCTTTGGCTTCCGGCTTCTACTTCACGGCTTCCACAAGGCGCGAGCGCGTCCTTTGGCTGAGCTTCGCCGCTCTCGCCACCCTGCCCCTTTTGTACACGCTGTCGAGAAGCTCCTGGCTAGCTGGCTCCATCGTCGCAGTCATGTTGCTCTGGCGGATACCCAGAAAAGGCCAACTCCTAGCCGCGGGTGCCATGGCGGTGGCACTGTCACCGCTGTTCCTGCCCGAACAAGTGGTTCACCGGTTGGAGTACACCTTTGGGCAGCCTCCCGAGCCGGGGCAGATTCAAGTGGGTAGGACCCGGCTGGACACGTCTCTTTCGGCTCGGATCCGAAGCTGGCAATACGGTCTCAGTGGTTGGACTCAGAAACCTCTCATCGGCCACGGAGTCGCCGGCTACGGCTTCATGGATGCACAGTACGTCCGGGTTCTCACGGAAACCGGCCTCTTGGGTTTTGCCGCCTTCGTCTGGCTTGCGATCAGTATCTGGCGCATGGCGAGGCACCGCCTGCACCACGCAAAGGACCGGTTCGCCTCGGCGCTTTCGTTGGGCTACCTGGCCGGCTTCTCGGCACTGCTGGTGCATGGCATCGGTGCCAACACCTTCATCATCGTGCGCATCATGGAGCCATTCTGGCTCGTCACCGCTCTGGTCGTCGCACTCCAACAGAATGAGAGCACGACAACCATCCAGGAACGGGAAGCCGCACCAAGAGGACTGGACCGTGCCTGAGCTCCCTCACGTCTCCGTACTGATCAGCACGATGGATCGCAGGGAGCTCCTACGTCAGGCCATCGCCTCGCTGGGACAATTGAACTATCCCCGGGACAGGATCGAGCTAATCGTGGTCGAGGAGACGAGCTCGCCAGAAGATCCTGGGGCCGACCGCTACATCGTCCTCCCCAGAGAGGGGCGCGGCTTCGCATGGAGTCGGAACGCCGCGCTCCGTGCCGCCTCGCATTCGCTGGTGGCCTTCACCGATGACGATGTGATCGTCGATCCCAACTGGCTGCGAGAGCTCGTGGACCCGTTCCAGGATTCAGGGATCGCCGCCGTCGCTGGTGCGGTGCTGGCACAGCCGTCCGGCGTCCTCGGAAAAACCGAAATTGTGCTCGGTTTCCCGGGTGGCGGACTCAGGCGCATTGCTCGCGCCGGTGACGGGCCGGCTCCCACTCGTGATTTGTCCACGGTGAATGCCGCGGCGCGACGGGAAATACTGACCGAGCTGGGAGGCTTCTCCGAAAGCACCGCGATCTACGGTGGCGAGGACTCGGAGCTCTTTGGTCGGCTCACCGAGCGTCACGCCGCTGTTTTCACTCCTCGAGCGCTCGTTTACCATCGCGCCCGCGATTCGATGCGTGGCATCGCGCGATGGTTCTACCGCCGCGGCATCTCGGCCATCGCCCTTCTGCACCTGGCTCGAACCCACCGCTTCCGGCGCGCCCTTCGCGAGCTCGGCACCTCGCCTTCCGTTCGCCTGGCCGTGTTCACGGCCCTGCTCATCGCCGTCGGTGCCCCGGTTCTGACGTCGCTTTCGATACTTGCGGCTATTTACTACCTCGTCACGCTGGTCCGCTACCGCTTCGCCTGGCAGAGGATGGGACCGTCCGTCCTCCTCCTGACGCCCATCACAAAATTGTTGATGGACGCGGCATTCGATGTGGGCCGCTATCGCGGCCTCCTTCTCTGGCTCTCCGGGGCGTTCGACGACAAGAACCCGATACGAGTCGACCCCGAGCGCGGAGCGAGCCGCTCCTAGCAAGACGATGACGAGACGCGTGCTGCTAGTCGCCAACACGGGCACCTTCGTAGGTGGGGGTCAGGTCAGCCTCATGGGGCTCGTGGACCACATGGACCGCGATCGCTTCGAGCCCTACGTCGTTTGTCCGGAGGAAGGAGATTTCAGCGAGGCGCTTCTCGAAAGGGGCATCCCGACGCTGGTTCGTCGAATGCCGTCCTTCCGCGGGTGGAGCGCCCTCCGCGTGCCCTTCGCCCTGAGCGCTTGGCTCGATCTCGTCCGTCGTTACCGGATCGAGCTGCTGCATGCCGACGGTACCCGCGCGATGATGCATGCGGGACCCGTTGGAAGGCTGGCCTCCGTCCCGGTGCTTTGGCACGTGCGGGTCCTCGGAACGGACGGCCTCCTGGATCGCGCGCTTGCCCGGATCGCGACCCGTGTGCTCGTGAACTCGCACGCCGTCGCCCACCGATTCGATTTCCTAGAGGCGCGGGCGGGCTCACGAGGCCCAAGGGTCATCCACAACGGCGTCGACCTGGAGCCCTTCACGCACGCAAGGCCCGATCTTGCTCTTCGACGCCAATGGGGGCTCGAAGGAAAGCTCGTCCTCGCGTCGCTCGCGCAGCTCATCCCTTGGAAGCGCCAGGATTTGGCCATCGAGGTCCTATCGCTGCTGCGGGCCCGGGGAGTGGATGCAACCCTCCTCCTGATAGGAGACGAAGTACCGGCGTCGCGTGGCGAGCGCGCACGCTTGGAAGACGTTGCGAAGCGGCGGCGAGTCCAAGACCACTGCGTCTTCGCTGGATTCCGGCGTGACGTGCCGCAAGTACTTAAACAAGCCGACCTGCTCATTCATACAGCCCGCAACGAGCCATTCGGACGCGCCCTGATCGAGGCGATGGCTTCGAGTCTCGCGGTCGTTGCCTCGGTTGGCGGCGGCGTGGAAGAGATCGTACAGGACGGCGTCACTGGCGTCGTCGTCCGCTCCGACTCGCCGGAGGTGTGGGCCGAGGCGATCGCGCGACTCTATCGAGACCAAGCGCTTCGCCGAAGGATGGGGGCCGCAGGACGTCGCCGGGCGGAAGAGTACTTCTCCGTCGAGTCGCACGTAGCGGGCGTCGAGCATGTCTACGAGGAGGTTCTATCCTCGACCCAATGAAGATCGGTGTGGACGTCCGAGAGCTCCAGCGAGCGACCCAAACGGGGATTGCTCGTGTGGTGGCGAACTTTATCTCGGAAACGCCGGGTCTCGATCCGGACGCCAGACTCTTCCTGTACGCCGACGACACCACGCGGACCGATCTCCATGGAGAACGGATTCAGGTGCGCGTCCTGGCGCAACCCGCCACCGTCTGGTTCGATCAGGTTGCGCTACCAGCTGCTTTGGCAAGAGATGGTGTCGACGTTTTCTTCTCGCCCTACTACAAGGCACCGCTAGCGGCCCCGTGCCCCTCCGTGGTGACGATCCACGACGTCCTCTTCCTCAAAGTGGGCGGTCGACGCGTCAAGAACCTTCTCTTCAAGCCCTGGGCACGACTCTTGGCTTCGCGTGTGGCTCGGGTCTTGACCGACTCGGAGCATTCCCGTCACGATTTACAGGATACGCTGGGGTTCGAGCGGTCCCGCATCGAGGTCGTCCCGCTAGGCGTCTCTTCGATCTTCTCTCCGCATGCCCGTCAGGATAGCCC
>JBOGJF010000665.1:0-4361 GCA_050747785.1 Vicinamibacteria bacterium | reverse complement strand
GTCTACGACCTCGAGACGAACTCGCTCGAGGCCCTCACGGTCTTCGCTTCCTACGTCGGCTTCCAGCACTGGTGGTCGGAAGGCATGCGCTCGACCTGGACGTACGGGTTTGTGAACGTCGATAACTTGGAGATCCAGACGCCCGACTCGCTCGACCAACCCATCGGTTCACGGCGAACTTCGCGTGGTCGCCCATCCTGCGAGTCGACCTCATCCTGGAGTATCTCGCCGGAACGAGGAAGAACGGCGAGAGCGGGTTTTCCAACCAGCTCCAGCTCGGCGGCACGTTTCGATTCTGATGGCAACGAATCAGGGCCAAACGACACTGCCGCCGGACATCGAGTCGCTCTTCCTCTTGCGCGGCGGGCGCTCCACCGTCGAGTCAAGCTCGTCAGTCGGGGCGGCACATCGTGCATGGTATCGCGTCACGTCGACTGATACCTACCCGCAGACGGTCGATTCCCGGCATGCTCGTTCGTCTAGAAGGCGGGGGTTCGGGACATAAGACAATGCCTTGCATCGCTCAGCCGCAGACAAATCAGCAAACTGGCGGTTTTTCGACACTCCTTCGAACGGAGACGGTCGTGTCTCTCCTCCTTTCGCGGCACCTTAAGTCCCTCACCGACATCGCGTTGCCGGCTTGACGCCTAGACGCCCACGGCGTGGCACGGAGTTTGGTTACAATGCTAACGGCTGACGGGTCAAAGCGAGAGGGAAAAGACATGAGTCAAAGAAACGTGCAGCAGGTTATCGGACGGTTGGTGACGGACGAAGCCTTCCGCCGCCGATTCGAGGAGAGTCCTGGTGCCGCGCTTGCGGAAATGATTGTGGGTGGAATGGAGCTGACCGCCATCGAGTTATTGGCGCTCGCCTCGATCGACCGGCGGTATGTTGCGCAATTCGCCGAAGCGATCGACCCACGCATCCAGAAGATCGCAGTGAATGGAGGCAGTTCTTGAGAACCGGAACTACCGTGCACGTCCTGACCTATTCGCTCCTCCTCGCCTTGCTTCCGATGGAAGCGGCGGGGGCGGCGGAGCGACCACTAAGCTTGGAAGAAGCGATTGCCCTGGCTCTCGAAAAGAACGAGGGGATCCGGATCGAGCGGGAGTCGCTCGCTTCCGCGGAGTCCGCGGTGACGGGAGCGAAGGGCGCCTATGACCCGTTCTTGGAGGTTCAGGGAGGATGGCTACGCGGGCGACCACCCGTCAACTCCGCGTTCTCTGGCGCCCCGGCGGATGGAGCTGCTCCCGTCACCCAGGTCGCTGATGCCTTGGCAGGCGTGACGCAGCTCCTTCCCACCGGCGGCGAAGTGTCCTTCCGCGCCGCGGCCTCGCGCGGGACGACCGACTCGGTATTTACGCTCTTGTCACCGGCCTACACGACGCAAGTGGGTGTCGGGCTGCGGCAACCTCTTCTGCGCGACCGGGCAGTGGATGCCGCGCGCTTCGGCCTTCGCGTCACGGGCTCGGACCGCGAGCAGGCGATTGCTTCCCTACGACGCGAAACCGCCGACACCGTCTCCGCCGTGGAAATAGCCTATTGGAGGTTCATCGCCACGCTGCGCGCCGTGACGGTGCGCGAGGAGGCGGTGCGGCTCGCCGAGGAGCAGCTCTCGGAGACCCAATTGCGGATCGAGGGCGGCGCGGCGCCCGAGACCGAGATCGCTCAACCGCGCGCCGAGCTGGAACGTCGTCGAGGCGATCTCTTCTCTACGCGCGAGCTGACGTCTCGCGCCCAGAACAGTCTCAAGCTCCTGATCCTGAGCGACGTCGATGCCCTTTGGGCAGATGAGCTCCTTCCGACCGACGAGCCGCAGGTGGTTTCCGGACCGGTGGACATCGTGGCCTCCCTCAATCAGGCGCTCGCCTCCCGTCCCGAGCTGGAAGCAGCCGAGGCGGAGCTGGAGCGACGCCGGGCGGAGACCGCCTTCGCCAGCGACGGGGTTCTTCCGCAGCTCGACGTGATCGTGTCCTATGACCGGTTGGGGCTCGCCGGCTCGCGGAATCCGGCCGGCGAACCCCTGCCCGGACTACCGACCGGGATCCCGAACGGGCTGGAAGGAGGCTTGGGACGGTCCTTCGCGACTCTCGGCGACGGCGACTTCTACGACGCAAGGGCAGCCGTGGTCTTCCAGATCCCGATCGGGAACCGCACGGCGCGCGCCACGGCAGCGATCGCGAGGAGCACCGAGCGCCAAGCGGAGGCCGATTTGGAACGAGTCCGCAAGGAGGTACGGGCGGAAGTGCTCGACGCCGCGGCCGCACTCGAGACCGCGACACAGAGGATCGACGCGGCCCGTGCCGCTCGCGAGGCGGCCGAGGTGCAGCTCTCGTCTGAACAGGAGCGTTACGCGGTGGGGCTCTCGACGAATTTCCTCGTCCTCACCCGCCAGAACGACCTGTCCCTCGCCCGGCTAGACGAGATAGCGGCCCACACCGACTACCAGCGGGCGCGCACCGAGATGGCGCGAGCGACGGGGACGCTGCTCGACCAACGCGGGATCCAAGTGAACGGAAGCCCGAGACCAGCCAACACGGAATCGGAAGGAGATTGATCAACATGCTGAAGCGAATGGTCCTGATGTTGTTGGCGGTGGCCGCGTTCATCGCAGTGGTCGCTTTCGTGAAGTACCGGCAAATCCAGACCTCCATCGAGCAATCGGCTTCCTTTCAGCCACCTCCCGAGGCCGTGACCACTCTCGTCGCTCAGCAAGCGCAATGGCAGAACAGCGTAAGCGGCATCGGAACCGTGGAGGCGGTTCACGGCGTCACCGTCAGCGCCGACCTGCCTGGCATCGTGGAGAGAATCGATTTCGACTCCGGCGAATCGGTGCAGGAGGGCGCGCTCCTGGTCTTGCTCGACACCCGCCAGGAGCTGGCACAGCTCAAGGCGGCGGAGGCTCGCCGCGAGCTTGCCCGCCTGAGCGTCGAGCGGATCCGCGGTTTGCGACAGAAGGGAGTGACCTCACAGGCCGAGTTGGATGCGGCCGCCGCCGAATACGACCAGGCGGTCGCTAACGTCGGCGTATTCAGCGCCGCCATCGATCGCAAGTCCATTCGAGCTCCCTTCGCGGGCATTCTGGGTATCCGCCAGGTCCACCTGGGGCAGTACTTGATGAGCGGTGACCCCGTGGTGCCTTTGCAGTCGCTCGATCCAATCTATGTCAACTTCAACGTGCCGCAACAGGAGTTGAGTAAGGTGCGAGTGGGAAGCGAGGTGCGGATGACGTCCGAGGGGATTCCCGGCGCCGAGCTCTCCGGAAAGGTGACGGCCATCAACTCGATCGTCGACCCGGCCACCCGCAACATCGAGGTCCAGGCGACTCTGCGTAACGCCGACCTGGTACTGAGACCCGGGATGTTCGTCGAGGCGCGTGTGCTACTCGCTGACAGCCAGCCCGTCGTCGCGCTTCCGGCTTCCGCCGTTCTCTACGCCCCCTACGGCGATTCCGTCTTCATCGTCGAGGACGTCACCGCCCCGGATGGGAAGACCTATCGAGGCGTCCGCCAACAATTCGTGAAGCTCGGGAGCGCGCGGGGAGACCAGATCGCCGTCCTCTCCGGCGTCGAGCCCGGCGAAGAAGTGGTGACCTCGGGCGTTTTCAAGCTTAGAAACGGCGCCGCGGTGCTAGTGAACAACGAGATCCAGCCCGGCAACGACCCGGCACCGACACCGGAGGACAGTTAATGAAGTTCACCGATCTCTTCATCAGGCGGCCAGTTCTGGCCATCGTCGTCAATCTCGTCATCCTGATTGCCGGCCTGCAGTCCATCCGCTCTCTGAGCGTTCGGCAGTACCCACGGACCGACATCGCCGTCATCCGGGTGACGACCGCCTACATCGGCGCCAACGCCGATCTCGTGCGCGGCTTCATCACCACGCCGCTCGAGCGGGTAATCGCCAGTGCCGACGGCATCGACTACATCGAATCGTCGAGTGCGCAGGGCGTGAGCACCATTACCGTCCGCCTGGTGCTCAACTACGACACCAACGACGCCCTCACGCAGATCCAGGCCAAGGTGGCGCAGGTTCGAAACGATCTCCCTCCGGAAGCGGAGGCCCCCATCATCCAGCTGGAGACCGCCGACACGCAGTTCGCTTCGATGTACCTCGGCTTCTCCTCGGAAGACCTCGATCAGAACCAGATCACGGACTACCTCACCCGGGCAGTCCAGCCGAAGCTCTCCGCCATCCGTGGGGTGCAACGGGCGGATATTCTCGGCGCCCGCACCTTCGCCATGCGCATCTGGCTCAAGCCGGAAAGGATGGCGGCGCTCGGTATCGCCCCGTCCGACGTGCGGGAAGCCCTGGCGGCCAACAACTACCTTTCGGCGCTCGGCAGCACCAAGGGATCGATG
>JBOGJF010000664.1:0-3299 GCA_050747785.1 Vicinamibacteria bacterium | reverse complement strand
ACTCTTAATAATGTCCAGGAAGCGGCGACTGTTCTTGGCATCCTCCAGCGCGCCGCCGAGAAGGGTCTCGGCGAATCCCTGGATGGCGGTGAGCGGAGTCTTCAGCTCGTGCGAGACGTTCGCCACGAAGTCCCGGCGTACGCGCTCCAACCTTCGGATCTCGGTAATGTCCAACAACACCACGACGACGCCGCTCGACGCTTTGCTTTGGATCGGAGCCGCCCGCACCAAGAGATGGCGGGGGCGGTTGCCCGCGACGAGGATTTCACCGTCGACCGTCCTTCCTTCCGAAACCGCGGCGCGGCTGTACTCCAAGATGTCGGGCTGTCGCGTTACGACCGCAAGCGACCGCCCCGTGAAATCACCCATGCCCACCGCGAGAGCCTGAGCGAACGCGTGATTGCAAAAGAGAATCCTTTCATCGGGCCCCACCAGGGCGATACCCTCGGACATGCTGGAGAGAATGGCCGTCCAGCGGTTCCGCTCCTCGGTGAGGTTGCGGATGCTCCGGTCGAGCCGAGCCGCCGTCTGGTTGAGCGCCTCGGTGAGCTCGGCGAGCTCGTCGTTACGCTTGTCCACTGGCAAAAGCTCGAAGTTCCCTTCCGCCACGCGATGGGAAAAATCTATCAACCGCTCGACGCGACCCGAGAAGCTCCTTGCGAAGAGTAAGGAGAAGACACTACCGAGGATCAGCACGACGAGCGAGACCGTCGCGATGGGCCTTCGAACGTCGGCTATTGCCTCTTGAACCTGGGCGAGCGGAAGAGCCAGGCGGAGAACGACCGGCGGCTGGCTGCCTTCCTGGTACCGAGCCGCAAGGTAGACCAGGTCACGCCCGACAGTCGCGCTGAATCGGGTGGCGCGACCCCATCCGGACGCGAACGCCTCTCGGATCTCGGGTCGCTCGCCGTGGTTCTCCATACGAGCCGGATCCTCGTCCGAGTCGGCGAGCACCGTCCCGTCCTCCGCGATGATGGTAACGCGCGCGCCCCCGCGTGCGAGCCACGTCTTCCATGCTTCGAGCTCCGCGGGATCGTCGAGAACGGGAGGACGCGCCTCTGCCAGCTCCATCGTCGATTCCAGCTGCTCGAAGGCAGCCCGGAGCGAGTTCTGCTCTATCTGACGCACGGTCACCGCATAGACGACCAACAGACCAAGAATAAGGAGGAGAAAATAGGTGAGGCCGAGCTTCCAGAAGAGTCTATGCTGCACTGGACTGGAACAAATAGCCAGCACCCCGCAGTGTTTTCAAGTAGACGGGATTCTCGGGGTCGGCTTCGATTTTTTCCCTGAGACGACGCACGTAGACGTCCACGCTTCTCGGCGTGACGAAGCGCTCCGTCCCCCAAACACGATCCAGCAATTGATCGCGCGTGAAGACTCGATTGGGCTTCGAAGCGAGGTAGTAGAGGAGTCGGAACTCCAGGGCGGTCAAAGAAATGGTCTTTCCGTCTCGCACGACGCGGTAGGAGCTGGGATCGATCTGCAGGTTCCCCACCTGAATGGGGCGCTCCTCGGAGCCGCTCCCTTCCGTTCGCCGAAGCAGGGCCCGGATCCGCGCCACCAGCTCGCGCGGACTGAAGGGCTTGGTCACGTAGTCGTCGGCTCCGACCTCGAGACCGACGACCCGATCCATCTCCTCGCCGCGGGCGGTGAGCATGAGGATAGGCAACTGCTTCAACGCGGCGTCGTTCCTTATCTCCTTACAGACCTCGAGACCCGAAAGCTTGGGGAGCATCAAGTCCAAGACGACCAAGTCCGGCTGGGATTTCCTGGCCTTCTCCAAGCCGCTCACGCCGTCTCCGACCGCTGCGACTTGATAACCCTCCTTGGAGAGGTTGTACCGGACGAGCTCGACGATATCCGGGTCGTCTTCGATGATTAGAATGCGCTTCATGAACCCCCTTGGTTGGCTCGGGATTATGGAGGTTACATCGGAATCGGGACGTCGCGCTAGCGTCGTCCCTTTTTGCGACGAGGTCTCGGACTTGCACGGCTCGACCCAACCGGCCCGCGTCGCGGTGGCCCCGCGGTCTTCAACCCCTCGATGGCCAAATCGATCTGCCGTTTCTCCCGATCGACCCTCACGACTTGGACCTCCAGTCGGTCGCCGAGCCGATAGAGTCTGCCGCTGGACTCGCCGCGCAGCGTGTGAGCCTTCTCGTTGAATCGATAGTAGTCATCGACCAGCGTGCTAATGTGCACCAGGCCCTCGACGAAGAACTCTTCGAGCTCGACGAAGAGGCCGAAGTTCGTGACCCCGGTTACATAACCGACGAAGACGTCGCCCAGCTTGTCGGCCATGAAGCGAACTTTCTTCCATTCGACGAGCTCACGCTCCGCCTCTTCCGCGCGTCGCTCGGTCATCGAGGCATGCTCGGCCACCTCGGGAAGCCTCGCTTCCCTTGCACGCTGTGTTTCTACCGACGGCACGCCTCTCGTCCGCACTTCTCGCAAGAGACGGTGTACGACGAGATCGGGATAGCGTCGGATCGGGGACGTGAAATGGGTATAGATCGGAGCGGCCAAAGCGTAATGGCCGACGTTTTTCATCGCGTACCTCGCCTGCTTCATGGTGCGAAGCATCAAGAAGGAGATCAGGCGCTCTTCGGGGCGGCCATCGATCTGCTTGAGGAGCTTTTGAAAGTTCTTGGGCTTCAAGGCTTCCGCACCGGCACGCAAACAGTAGCCGAAACCAGCAATGAAGTCTTCGAACTCCTCGACTCGATCCTCATCTGGCTTCTCGTGGATGCGATACAGGCTCGGGACGTCGAGTCGGAAGAGATGCCCCGCCACGATCTCGTTGGCCAGCAGCATGAACTCCTCGATGATCTGGTGCGCGACGTTTCTTTCGGCGGCGACGATCCCGGTCACCAGGCCTTCGACGTCGAGAAGGATCTCGGGCTCGGGGAGATCGAAATCGATGGAGCCACGCTTCTCTCGCCGCGCGCGCAATATCCGGTAGAGCCCGAGCATACGCTCGAAGAGCGGCACCAGGTTCTGATAGCGCTTCCGGACCGTCGGATCCTCATCGACCAGGATCTGTCGCACCTCGGTGTAGGTCATGCGCGCGGCGCTTCGGATCACGCCGTCGTAGAGCTCGTACTTGACGATGTGACCGGTGGGGCTGACCTCGACCCGCACGGATTGGACCAATCGATCCACGCCCGGATTCAGGCTGCATATCCCGTTCGAGAGTCGCTCCGGCAACATCGGTACCGCGCGTTCGGGGAAATAGACCGAGGTGCCGCGCTCGAGGGCCTCCCGGTCGAGCGCGCTTCCTTCGGCCACGTAGTGCG
>JBOGJF010000663.1:0-5466 GCA_050747785.1 Vicinamibacteria bacterium | reverse complement strand
GTGGAGTTGTTCGCGCCTCGCCCCGAGCATGTGAAGCCCAAGCCGGCGGCAAAACGTAGATCATGAGCAACCTTCTATATCAAACGATCGAGCAAATCAGCCGCGAGAAGGGCATCGATCCGGACGTGATCATCGGTGCGGTCGAGGACGCGATCATAACCGCCACCAAGAAGTACTATCGAACCGAGGAGGATCTCAAGGCCCGGCTGAATCGAGAGAGTGGAAACATCGAGGTGTATACGCTCAAGACCGTGGTGGACACGGTCGTCGATCCGAATTCCGAGATCTCTCTCCGGGATGCCACGAAGATTCAGCCTACGGCCGAGCTCAACCAGGAAGTGGAGGTCCACAAGCCCACGGCCGCGCTCGGTCGTATCGCGGCGCAGACCGCCAAACAAGTGATTTTCCAGAAGGTACGAGAAGCCGAGCGTGACAACATCTTCAGCGAGTTCGGGGATCGTATCGCCCAGCTTCTGACCGGGATGGTAAAGCGCACCGAGAACGGCGACCTGGTGGTTGATCTGGGGCGCACCGAGGCCGTCCTGCCGCGACGCGAACAATCTCGCGCCGAGGTCTTCAACGCCGGGGATCGGATCCGGGTCGTGATCGTGCGCGTTTTACGAACCTCCCGTGGGCCACAGGTCGTCGTCTCCCGAACCGATCCCGCGCTACTTGCGCGGCTCTTCGAAATGGAGGTCCCGGAAATCTACGAGGGGACCGTGATTGTCAAGAACGCGGTTCGGGAGCCGGGAGACCGTGCCAAGGTGGCCGTGTACTCGCGCGACAAGGACGTGGACCCAGTCGGGGCGTGCGTGGGAATCAAGGGCTCGCGGGTCCAGAACATCATCCGCGAGCTGAGGGGCGAAAAGATCGACATCGTGGAGTGGAGCGAAGACCCGCGTACCTTCGCCATCAACGCGCTCAACCCGGCGAAGGTAAGCCGGGTGTCCGTCGTGGACGAGAAAGAGAAAGTCATGGAGGTGATCGTCGAGGAGAAGCAGCTCTCCCTGGCGATCGGCAAGAAAGGGCAGAACGTTCGCCTGGCCGCGCGGCTCATCGGCTGGCGAATAGACATCAAGAGCGAGGAAGAAAAGAAGCAGGAAGTGCAGAGTCAGATGGACGCGATGTCCGCCACCCCAACACCCCTCGAAGCACTGAGTGGCGTGAGCGAGAAGGTGATGCAGAAGCTCGTCGAGCACGGCTTCACCTCGGTCGAAGAGCTGGCCTCCGTCGACACCGATGTGCTGACCGAGATTCCCGGCGTTGGCGCCAAGACAGCGGAAAGGATTGTGAGCTCGGCGCGGGCTTGGCGGGAAGGAACGTCGCCTGAGCCGCTCGAGGACATCGAGCCACCGACCGTCGAGGAGTCCCGGGAAGAAGAGGCCCTCGTTGCTCCGGAGCTCGCCGAGGAGGCCCTTTCTCAGATCGGAGAGCCCGATCGCCAACCGGAGATGGCGGAGTCGGACCCCGACGGGTCAGGAGGTGAGCGCTGATGGATAAGGTCCGCGTTTACGAGCTGGCCCGGGATATCGGCATCCCCAGCCCGGATACTATCCGCCTGCTCAAGGACAAGTTGCAGATTAGGGTCAAGTCGGCCTCGAGCACGATCGAGGAAGACGTCGCGATCAAGCTGAAGCGACTAATCCGTCTCGAGGGCACTGGCACGATCTCGTCTGTTAGAGTCGACGATGAAGAAGACGCGCCCGCGGTGGGAGGCAGTGAGGAGCTCGCGCGGACCACAAGCAAGCGCCGTGCGGAGCGCGCGCGCGTGGCCATTCTCGCCGAAATGGAAGAGGAAGAAAGGGCCGAGGCGAGGCGGAAGGCGGCCGAGGAGCGAGCAGCCAAGAAACGGGCGGAAGATGAGAGGTTGGCTGCCGAGCGAGCCGCCCGTGAAGAAGCGGCCCGACTGGCGGCGGTGCTCGAGGAGCAAGAGGCCCTCCAGGCCGAAGTCGATGCGCAGGCGCGAGCCGAAGCGATTCTCGATGGCAGGGAACCCGGAGCCGTGCTGGAACGTGATGAAGCGGTTGTGTTCGGCGCGGCGGCTCCCTCAACCGTCACGACCGAAGAGCCGTCGGAGACGCGGGAGGCAGCGACGAGACCGGTGCCGGTACCGTCTCCAACCCAGCATTCTGGCGAGGGGATGAGGAGCGGCGCCCAGGCCTCGGTTGCCTCCCATGCCGAACGCGCGGAGCGGCGGCCGAGCCAGAGATCCGCATTCGTTCCTGGACCCACGTCGACCGTGATCCGGCCCCGGACACCGGGGACGTCGCGCTCGTCCGGAGCGATGAAGCCCATTCCCCCGCCGCCGCGCCCGGCGGCGCCGATCAAGACGGTGACGCGACACCGTCCCGACGCCAAGCCGCGAGTCAAGGGCCCCGCGCGAAAAGGGCGCTCCACCTCGGCCGAGATACAGGAGCAGGCGATTCCCGAGCCCAAGCTGGTCGAGCCGCCCAAGCCGGTGGTTCCCAAGGTATTCAGGAAGATCACGCTCACCGAGGGGGTCACGGTCAAAGAGCTCGCGGAGAAAATGGAGGTTAAGCACAAGGATCTGATCAAGGCCCTCATGGGCCGCGGTGTGCTCGCCACCATCAATCAAACGCTTAGCGCGGAGCTGGCGGTCGATGTCGCGCGGGAGTTCGGCTGTGAAGCGGAGATTCTTTCCTTCGAGGAGGACGTCGTCCGCGAGGAAGCAGTCGAGGAGAAGCCGGAGGACATCGAATCGCGCGCCCCGGTCGTGACCGTCATGGGTCACGTGGACCACGGAAAGACGAGCCTCCTCGATGCCATCCGAGAGACCAAGGTGGTCGAGAGGGAGGCGGGTGGCATCACACAGCACATCGGCGCCTACAAAGTCGAGACCAACGGGCGGAGCATCGTCTTCCTCGACACTCCGGGCCACGAGGCCTTCACCATGATGCGTGCGCGTGGAGCGCGGGTGACCGATATCGTCATCCTGGTCGTCGCCGCGGACGATGGCGTCATGCCTCAGACGATCGAGGCCATCGATCATTCGAAGGCAGCGGGCGTTCCGCTCATGGTTGCGGTCAACAAGATCGACAAGCCCGATGCGAACAGTGAGCGCGTCAAGAAACAGCTGGCGGACATCGGCTTGGTGCCCGAGGACTGGGGCGGGAGCGCCGTTTTCTGTGAGGTTTCGGCGAAGAAACGGCTGGGTCTAGACCTCTTGCTGGAGATGGTGCTGCTGGTGGCCGATCTCCAGGAACTGAAGGCCAATCCCAAACGCGCCGCCATGGGTACGGTCTTGGAGGCCAAGATCGACAAGGGCAAGGGGCCGGTGGCCCACGTTCTCGTACAGAACGGAACCGCCCGGGTCGGGGATTCCTTCATTGCCGGCGCGGTACACGGGAAGATCCGCGCCATGCTCGACGATCGAGGGCACAAGGTGAAGAAGGCCGAGCCGGCAACGCCGGTGGAAATTCTCGGTCTGGCCTCGCTACCGCAGGCCGGCGATCACTTCCAGGTCGTGGACAGCAGCAAGGCGAGGCAGATCGGCGAGTTCCGGCAGCAAAAGCTCAAGGAGCGCCAGATGGCCTTGAGCTCCCGCCTCACGTTGGATCAACTGCATCAGCAGGTGCAGGAAGGAATGGTCAAGGAACTGCCCATCGTGCTGAAGGCCGACGTGCAAGGCTCGGTCGAGGTGCTGGCCGATACCTTGAGCAAGCTCTCGAGCGACAAGGTGAAAGTAAAGATTATCCGCGCCGGAGCGGGAGCTGTAACCGATGCGGATGTGGCGCTCGCCACCGTCTCGAACGCGGTCATCGTGGGATTCAACGTCCGGCCGCAGAGGACGGCCGCGGAACTGGCCGAGAAGGAGAACATCGACATACGTCTCCACACCGTCATCTACAACGTGACCGACGAGATCAAGAAGGCCCTAGCCGGACTGCTGGAGCCCACGTTCAGAGAGACGACGCTCGGCAGGGCGGAGATTCGCGATACGTTTAGGGTTCCGAAAATCGGCACCGTCGCGGGCTGCTACGTCACCGACGGCAAGGTTCTTCGCTCCGCGAACGCCAGACTCCTGCGCGACAATGTCATCATCCACGAAGGAAAGGTCGGTAGCCTGCGTCGATTCAAGGAGGATGTCCCCGAGGTCAAGCAAGGCTTCGAATGTGGCATTGGTCTCGCTGGCTACAACGATGTCAAGAAAGGTGACGTGATCGAGGTTTTCTCGGTCGAGAAAGTCCAGGACGCCTCGGTTTCCTAAGCCGGTGCCTCGCCGCCGAGCCAACAACAGCAACCGCGGAGTCGACAAGCAAGAGCCCGTCATCGGGCTCCTCACCATCGAGCTCCACTTCCCGCACTCTCGCTCGTTGAAGGAAAAACGCATGGTCGTCAAGGCGATCAAGGATCGCCTGCGCTCTCGTTTCAACGCGGCCGTCGCGGAAATCGGCTACCAGGATCTTTGGCAGCGGGCGCTATTGGCGGCGGTGTCCATCAGCGGGGAGCGGCGCATCCTTGAGACGCTTCTCGAAGCGATGGCTCGAGATGTCGAGCAGCGGCACCCTCCCGACTTGGTGCAGATAGCCATCGAGCTCATCGACTGAGTCCTGGTCCGTGACCTATCATGACGGCTGGGGCGGCGGGAAGGGGGACGAGCGTGTCTAGGGGCGGTGCCCGCGTTCGACCGGAGAGAGTGGCCGAGCAGATCCGTGTCGAGATCGCGGGAATCCTTCAGCGCGATCTCAAGGATCCGCGCGTGGGTTTGGCGACCTGTACGCGCGTTCAATTATCCCGGGATTTGAAGGTGGCCAAGATCTACGTCAGCGTTCTGGGCGTTTCGGACGAGCAGAAACGCGCCATGGCGGCGCTCGAAGGCGCTTCCGGTTTCGTAAGACGCCTCCTCGGGCAACGACTCGGCCTTCGGGCGTCTCCCGAGGTGCGCTTCTTGTTCGATCCGGCCGTGGAATACGGGATCCGTCTCGAGCGCCTGCTTGAGGAGTCCCGTGGCCAGGGGGCGCCCAGCGAGTCACCGCCGGAGCGCGAAGCGGAGCAGGAAGCGGAACAAGAAGAAGACAATGATGAGTCCTAGAACGACGGGCGAGCGTCTCGAGACAGTTTCCGGAACGACCGGATTCCTTTTGCTGGACAAGGCAAAAGGACCCACCTCTCACGATGTCGTCCAGGCGGTGCGCGCCCTGACCGGGCAGCGCCGTTGCGGACACACCGGTACCCTCGATCCCTTTGCGACGGGCTTACTCCCGCTGTGCCTCGGTCGGGCGACGCGCTTGGCGCGGTTCGTCGCGAACGACTCCAAGACGTATTCGGCGATCATTCGGTTCGGCTATGCCACCGATACCTACGACGCCACCGGGCGGCTGGTCGGTTCCAAGATGGAGGCCAAGTTGACCCCCGAAGCATTGAAGCGCCTGCTCCCGCATTTTATCGGGAGTCAAGACCAAGTGCCGCCGCCCTTCGCCGCGAAGAAGATCCAAGGTCAGAGGA
>JBOGJF010000662.1:0-2321 GCA_050747785.1 Vicinamibacteria bacterium | reverse complement strand
AATACGGACCTCGTCTGGGGCGCTTTGAAACGGTTCGGTGCCCCCCTGGGATCCCTGGGTGTCAGAAAGGAAGATCTCAACACGCCGGGGATGGTCGTTCAGCTCGGCCTTCCGCCGAGGCGCATCGACATTCTCACGGAGCTCAGTGGAGTCGATTTCGAGAATGCATGGCCGTCTCGGGTGGAGCACGTCGTCGGGTTGCTGAAAGTTCCGTTCATCGGTCGAAGCACGCTCCTCGAGAACAAGCGCGCGACGGGCCGGACCAAAGATCTCGCCGACGTCGAGGCGCTCGAGGGTGGTGAGTAGCTCCCGGTAACTGCAGCTTTCTCCTTGTCTCGCGGTCCTCAATGGCATAGGATTCCTTGCCTAAAAGGAGGACCCAGTTGCCCATCCAGGAAGGAAAACCCGCGCCCGCGTTCACGCTCAAGGACACCAACGGAAAGAGCGTCTCTCTCAAGGACCTCCGTGGTCAGAACGTCATCCTCTACTTCTATCCCAAGGACGACACGCCGGGCTGCACCAAGGAAGCCTGCGGTTTCCGGGATCTCGGGAAGAAGATCGAAAAGCACGGTGCCGTGATCTTGGGGGTGTCGCCGGACGGAGCGGAGTCGCACCAGAAGTTCAGCACGAAATACAAACTTCCTTTCACGCTGCTGTCCGATCCCGACAAGAAAGTCATGAAGGAGTACGGGGCCTACGGTCCGAAGATGATGTACGGCAAGAAGACGACCGGCGTCATCCGCTCCACGGTCTGGATCGGCCCCGACGGCAAGGTGGTCAAGCACTGGAGTCACGTGCCCAAGGCGGACGAGCATCCCGACAAAGTCCTGGAGGCGCTCCAAGAGAACTCTTGAGAGCTCCCGTCCTCTAGCCGCCCTGATGTCCAAGCCGTCCAAGCCGCTCTTCCAGAAAGCCGATCCCATCGTCGATTTCCCGGAAGTCGAAAAACAAATCGGCGAGTTCTGGCGCGAGCACGACATCTTCCAGAAGAGCCTCGATCTCCGCCGGGGCGCCAAGTCGTTCGTCTTCCACGAAGGCCCGCCGACCGCGAACGGCGTGCCGCACAATGGCCACGTCCTGACCCGCGTCTCGAAGGACGTCTTCCTGCGATACCGCACGATGCGGGGGAACTACGTGCCCCGCCGAGCCGGCTGGGATACTCACGGCCTCCCGGTCGAGGTAGAGGTCGAAAAAGAGCTCGGCATCCACGGCAAGGAAGAGATCGAGAAGTACGGCGTCGAGGACTTCATCTCGCGCTGTATCGACTCGGTGTTCCGTTACACGAAAGAGTGGGAGCGGATGACCGAGCGGATCGGTTTCTGGGTCGATCTCTCCGCCGCCTACGTGACCTACCACCGGAGCTACGTGGAGAGCGTCTGGTGGGCGCTCTCCGAGCTTTTTCGCAAAGATCTCCTCTATCGCGGTCACAAGGTCGTCTGGTGGTGGGCCCAGGGGGGCACGGCGCTCTCGTCCGCCGAGGTGGGGCTGGGATACAAGCCAGTCGACGATCCCTCGGTCTACGTGCGATTCCCGCTCGTTGATCAACCGGACACTGCGCTCCTGGTCTGGACGACCACGCCCTGGACGTTGCCGTCGAACATGTACGCCGCGGTGCGTTCGGAAGTGGACTACGTCGTCGTCGGTTACGACGGCAGCAGGCTCATCGTGGCTTCGGCCTTGCTCGAGGCCCTGGAGGGAAGGATAGGCGAGAGGCTCATCGTCGAGCGCGAGCTCAAAGGAAGCGAGCTCGTGGGGAAGCGTTACCGGCCGCCTTTCGAAGACTACTACCGCAAGTACGGCGATCGGGAAGTCGAACTCGTGAAGGGCGGCTCGGAGCCGATGATGTGGAAGGTCCTGGCCGCGGATTTCGTGGAGCTCGATCAAGGGACCGGCCTGGTTCACGAGGCTCCCGCGTTCGGCGAAGTGGATCACGAGCTCCACCGCGCCACCATCGCGCGCTACAAGAATCCCGAAGACGTGCCGCTCCTTTGTGCCGTGAAGCCGGACGGCACGTTCAGCGAAGAGGTGCCGAGCCTCAAAGGCAAGTGGGTCAAAGACGCCGACGCGGACATCATCCGTTACATGAAAGAGCGCGGGGCCCTCGTCTACCGCGAGAACTACCGGCACGACTATCCCTTCTGTTGGCGGGCGGACGAGGATCCGCTCATTCAGTACGCCCGTCCGGCCTGGTTCATTCGCACCACGGCCCGGATCGAAGACGCCATCCGCAACAACCGCGCGGTGCACTGGTTGCCGGAGCACATCCAGGAGGGCCGTTTCGGAGACTTTCTGGCGAACAACGTGGACTGGGCGCTCTCCCG
>JBOGJF010000661.1:0-3995 GCA_050747785.1 Vicinamibacteria bacterium | reverse complement strand
TCGGGGCTCACGCAAATAGAGGCCCAGCCAAATCAAAATGCCTAACGCGATCTGGACAAAAACGGGTTCGCCAATTCGCAGATGCGTGAGGATGGCACCGCCAACATAGCCGGTGAAAAGGAGAGCTCCCAGAACGGACGTCCCGGGGATGAGCTAAACCACGACGCACAGGAGCTCCAGCAAGCCCAGGGGCTTCGCCAGATACTGCGGTAGACCCAAGTGCGCCATCCCTTTCGGAAGTTCAGGATGGGTCGTGAACTTCATAGCGGCACTCAACGCAAAAGGGAGAGCCGCAAACCAGGACACGACTCGCCCCACCCAAACGGGATTCACCGATACCACGCTGCTTTGAGGCCTTACTTGACTATTGTTGTGCATACGCTTCCTTCGGGAGTCGTATGGTCCGAAGCCATGCCGTCCCCTGCCATTGGAACGAACGGGGGGTGCTCAAATCGACAGCTGTGGAAGAAGCTGCGCTCACACTTCTCGACGCGGGCCCCCGCTCACTCCCTCCTTCGTTTCGGCGAAGGGTCCGTCGAGGATGGTCGGCTTTCCGCCCGAGGACCTGACCAGCGCGCCCTTCGAGGTCGCCGGAAGCGAAACGACATCGAGCCGCGCAAGGGCCTTCACCAAGTCCTTGTTGTGCTTCGCTATCGCTGTGAGTGACTTCTCCCTGGACATTGCTGTTCCTCCTCCGGTTGGCACGCCCGGCCAACAAAAGAATCGCCTCTACCGAACCCCATTCCAGACGCCGGTCGACGCCGTGCTACGCACGTACTCCGCGAAATCGCGAGGACTCCGCCCCAAGGCTCGTGAGACACCGTCGGCTACCGACGCATTCCGCCCGTCGAGGACCTCTGAGAAGAGGTAGGTGATCAGGCTCGCGAGTGGTGGCGGAACTTGAGCCCGCTCGAGCTCGGCGGCATATTCTTCATTCGACAATTCGACGTAGCGGATACTCCGCCCCGTCGCGTGCGCTATCTCCGCGACCGCCTTCGGGAATGTCCAGGCCCGCGGACCCGTGAGCTCGTAGAGATGACCCGCGTGCCCATTCTCGGTGAGAGCGGCAACAGCGACGTCCGCAATGTCGTCGGCGTCCACGAACGGCTCGCCAATGCGCCCTGTCGGCAGCGCCACTTCTCCGGCGAGTAGCGGCTCGAGTAGGTAGCTCTCGCTGAAGTTCTGAGAGAACCAGCTGGCGCGGAGCAGCGTCCACTCTGCGCCGGACGCCTGCACGATCTTCTCGCAGCGTTGCGCCTCGGGCTCGCCACGGCCGGAGAGCAAGACGAGGTGCCGCACGCCGCTTTCGACCGCCTTTTCCGTAAATGAACGAATGGCATCGGCCGCGCCTGGAGCGGCGAGGTCCGGGTAATACGAGATGTACGCCGCTCGAACGTCCCGCAGGCTAGCCGGCCATGTGCCGGTGTTCTCCCAATCAAAAGGCGGCTCGCCGGATCGCGAACCGATCCGAACCGGAATGCCTCGGGCCATGAGGCGTTCGGCAATGCGGCGCCCGGTCTTGCCCGTGCCGCCCAGCACGAGGGTTGTGTTTTGGTACGCACCCATATCGGCCTCCTTGCTTCGTTTCATGCGGAATCTCTTGGCAAGGGACGTACCAAGCGGGCCCGGGAGCATGAATTGCATTCGATTTCGTTACACTCGAGTAACTTGCGAACGGCGACGCAACCGACTCCAGCCACAGGCGCCGAGCCCGATGTCGAGATACAGACAACGGACTGTCTCTATCCGGACAGGTTGTCGGTCGGCCGGACCTGCGGGGCACGCCGTATTGACGTCCTTCCACCCATGAGCTAGCCTCGGTAAATCGAAAGGCTTCGTCATGGGGACCACCTCGAAGGACGTCTCGTCGATCGACGCCAAGTCCGTCGCCACCGTCCTTTCCGAGATCGCCGATATCACCTCCGAAACCCTCGAGCTCCGAGAGGTCTTCGGCCGGGTCGCGGCTTCCGTCCGCAAGCTCATCCCTTTCCACCACATGGGCGTGGTCCACATCGTCGATGGGGAACGCGCCGTCCTTCACGCCCATTCGAACCCCGCTAAGAATCCGGATGGGGAACGGTTCGAATTGCCTCTGACCGCCTGGTCGGCTCGCTGGCGTCCGCGACCGGAGCGCTATCGGATCGATGATGCCCAGACAGAGCTCGATCCGACGTTCCCGATGGACGCGGACATGCTCAAGGTAGGGTTGCGGTCCGAGATTTGGGAGCCATTCCGCCAGAAGAACTCGTTCGTCGGCGGCATTTGGTTGTGCGCCCGAACGACGCACGCCTTCGCCGACGAGCACCATGAGGTTCTCAAACCCATCGCGGCGCTGCTGGGCTCGGCGGTGGAGCATTGGCAGTTTTGGGACACCGAGCGGCGCCGTCAAGAGCGTCTCGGCGCGGTAGATGCGCTGCTGGGAACGCTCGCCGAGTCACTCGACGTGGGGGAGGTCTTCCAGCGCGTTTCGGCCGAGTTGCAAACCATCCTGCCGCACGACCTCATGAACCTGACCGAGCTGGATCTGCGTGCTCGCACGATCCGGATCGCGGCGTTCGCGGGAGAGTGCGACCTCCCGATCCGCACCGATCCGTTCCCGCTCACCGAGGGGGAGCTGGAAGACCGCGCGGATTTCGCGATCGTCCGCGACATCCTCGCCGAGCTCGCGCCCGACACCGAGCGCCATCGGTTGATTCGTTCATCGGGCCTGCGCTCGTGGCTTCATGTTCCGGTTTGGCTGGCAGGAGAGATCAAAGGAAGCCTCAGCTTCCTTCACCGGGAGCCCTCGCGGTACAGCCGCGACGATGCCGAGGTCGCTCTTCGGGTCGCCGCTCGTGTTGCTCTGACGCTCTCCCACCAGCAGCTTGCGGAAGAGGCGCGGGTGGCCGCGGAGTCGAGAGAGCGGGCTGAACGACTCGAGGCGACGGTCGAAACTCTGGCGCGCGAGTTGGAATCGCGCGGGCAAGGTCGTGTCGTTGGGGTTTCACGCTCCTGGAAGGAGACTCTGCGCGAGGTGGGACGCGTGGCGGCTTCCGACACCACAGTGCTCATCACCGGAGAGTCCGGGACCGGCAAGGAAGTGATATCGGGTCTCATCCACCGGGGCTCCCAGCGAGCGGACAAACCGCTCGTCGCCATCAACTGCGCTGCTCTCCCGGAGCAGCTCCTCGAATCGGAGCTGTTCGGCCACGAGAAGGGCGCCTTCACCGGTGCCATCGCGACCAAGATCGGCCGTATCCAGCAGGCCGAGGGCGGCACCCTGTTCCTCGACGAGATCGCCGAGATGAGCCCCCTGGTGCAGGCGAAGCTTCTGCGCGTGCTGGAGGAACGAGAGTTTCAACGGCTGGGCGGCAGCAGGACGCTTCGCGCCGATGTGCGGGTGATCGCCGCAACGAATCGCGACCTCGCGGAAACGATGGCACGCGGAGGGTTCCGCGAAGACCTCTATTACCGCCTCAATGTGTTCCAAATCCACATCACGCCGCTGCGCCAGCGGCTGGAGGACGTTCTGCCGTTGGCGGAGGGCTTCCTCGAGGATTTGGGCCGAACGATGGGTCGTCCCGCCGCCGGGATCTCCTCGGCGGCGCGCGACTGGTTGCTTGCCTACCCGTGGCCGGGAAACGTGCGCGAGCTGCGGAACGCCATCGAGCGCGCGATCCTCCTGTGCGACGGTGGTTTGATCACGCCGGACCATCTCCGCGGGCTCGCTCTCGCTATGCCGATGCTTCGACCCGAGCGAGCCCCAGCCGCCATGAAGTCTCAGGTCGGCCTTACCGGGCCATCCGTTCCCGAAAGCATGAACCTAGATACGATGGAGCGCGGGCTCATCGAGAAAGCCCTGAGTCAGTCCAACGGCAACAAGTCGAAGGCGGCTCGCCTCCTCGGCCTGACCCGCGCCCAGCTCTACTCGCGTCTCGACAAACATGGGATCCGTTAGCTCCGAGTCTAGAGAGTTCTCATGCTCGTAACGCGATTACCCCGACCGTCTCTGCGAC
>JBOGJF010000660.1:0-3178 GCA_050747785.1 Vicinamibacteria bacterium | reverse complement strand
TCCCGATGCCGACCGTCGCCGAGAGGGCCGTGCTCAAGGCCTGGAAGTGAGAGACGTCGCCAGGCTCCGCCGGGTCATCGTAGATCCCCGAAGTGACCGCGAAGCCATGACCGAGCTTGCGAATCTGGATGAACCCCAGACGAACGGTGAGGAAGAACCCGGTCCCCAGGAGAGCGATGACCACCCAGGGTATCTCCTGATCGCCGACCGGGACTCCACGGTCCCAAATCCATGAGGACGCGGTATTGACGAGGCGCTCCAAGAGTTCCATCTATCGTCTCCGGACGGTCTCCGACCGGGCGCACTTTAACACAAAGATGGTCTTAGAACCTCCCGCGAACGGTCTAGTAGCGGTAGTGGTCCGCCTTGTAGGGCCCGTCGATGGGAACGCCGATGTAGTCCGCTTGGTCCTTCGTGAGCTTCGTTAGCTTCACACCGAGCTGCGCGAGGTGCAGGCGCGCCACTTCCTCATCGAGCTTCTTGGGAAGCACGTAGACCTTCTTGTCGTAGGAGCCCCGGTTCTGGTGAAGCTCCAGCTGAGCCAGGACCTGGTTCGTGAAGGATGCCGACATCACGAAGCTCGGATGGCCGGTGGCGCAGCCGAGGTTCAGCAGCCTACCCTCGGCGAGAATCATCACGCTGTGCGCGTCGGGGAACCGCCACTCGTCGTACTGTTGTTTGATGTTGATGCGCTCGATTCCCGGGACCTTCTTCAACCCCGCCATGTCGATCTCGTTGTCGAAGTGACCGATGTTGCCGACGATGGCTTTGTCCTTCATCTTCGCCATGTGATCGGCGGTGATGATGTGGTAGTTGCCGGTTGCGGTAATGAAGATGTCGGCCTCTCGGAGGACATTCTCGAGCTCGTTCACTTCGTAGCCGTCCATCGCGGCCTGGAGAGCGCAGATCGGATCGATCTCGGTAATGATGACCCGACATCCTTGCCCGCGTAACGACTGAGCACACCCCTTGCCGACCTCGCCGTAGCCGCAGACGACCGCGACCTTCCCGCCGATCATGACGTCGGTGGCGCGATTCAGCCCATCCGGGAGCGTGTGCCGGCAACCGTAGACGTTATCGAACTTGCTCTTCGTGACCGAGTCATTGACGTTGATGGCCGGGAAGAGCAACGTTCCGTTCTCCATCATTTGATAGAGTCGATGAACGCCGGTCGTGGTCTCCTCGCTGACGCCGCGGATGCTCGCCGCGAGCTTCGTGAAGTGTCGTTTGTCCTCTGCCTGCTTCTCACGGAGAAGGTTCAGGATCACACCCCACTCTTCCGAATCCTTGTCGGGATTGAACGCGGGAACGGCGCCCGCCTTCTCGAACTCGACACCCTTGTGGACCAGGAGCGTCGCGTCGCCGCCGTCATCCACGAGAAGATGGGGACCCTTGCCGTCCGGCCAGACGAGCGCCTCGTGCGTGCACCACCAATATTCCTCGAGTGTCTCGCCCTTCCAGGCGAAGACGGGAACGCCTTTCGGTCTCTCGGGTGTACCGCCGGTTTCGGGGCGCCCAACCACGACCGCCGCCGCGGCGTGGTCTTGAGTCGAAAAGATGTTACACGAGACCCAGCGAATGTCGGCACCCAGCTCGGCCAGCGTCTCGATGAGCACCGCGGTCTGTACCGTCATATGCAGGCTTCCCATGATGCGCGCACCGTCGAGTGGCTTCTTTCCCTGGTAACGCTTCCGGAGCGTCATCAGGCCGGGCATCTCGTGCTCCGCGAGACGAATCTCCTTGCGGCCGAATTCGGCCAAGCTCAGATCCTTGACTTTGAAAGGGAGCCGGCCGGATTTTTCCGCGGCCTTGAAGGCATGCAATCCCTGAGTTACCGTCGTGCTCATGAGTGATTCCTCCACGTCATTATTAATCTACCGGTTGCGCGTTTGTCTTCACGCTGTTTCTTCCGCGAGCTCCGCGACCTTCTGTAAACGAGTCTGCCTTCTGGATCCGCGCGCGCTCTTGTAGGCCACGGTCGTAAAGAGAGCGGGCCCCTTAGCATCCGCCTCGGGCGGAAGAGAATGAAAGACCCCGGCCTCGAATCCCGCCGCGGCAACGAGCTTGCTCATCTTGTCTTCCGAAAAGCCCAGCCAGACATGTCCCATTTGTTGTTTGTACTCCTCCCGCTCGTGCGGGTACATGTCGACGATGAGTAGCCTCCCACCTGGCCGCAGCACACGTCGCGCCTCGGTCAACGCGGCGACCGGATCAGGCAGGTGATGCAATACCAGGGTGAAGGCCGCCACATCGAGAGAGTCATCCTCGATGGGAAGCTCTTCCAGAACTCCCTTTCGAATCTCGACGTTCTTGTGCTTGCGCAGGCGGGATCGCGCGGCGCTCAGCATCTCCGAAGAGGCGTCCACGGCGACGACCTGCTTGACGAAGGGCGCAACAAGCGCACTCACCTGCCCCGTGCCGCAACCCAGATCCCCTACCACCCAGCCTGGGTCGAGAAGGGCCAATAACGATTGCGCGTAGAAGCGGGTTCCAAAGAGCTCGCCGCGCAGTCGGTCCCATTCCCCGGCGGCCGACGCGAAGAAGGCCTGCGATTTGGACCGCCGAGCGCCGAGCGTACTCTCCAAACGTTTGGAGTCTTGCGCGGCGGCTGGACTCTCGCCTAACTCACCGCGAATGATGTTCCACAGTTGCGGCAACGGAGACTCGTCGCCGCTCTCGACGAGATGATAAAAGCGGCTCGTCCCATCCTTCCTCGAGACGACCCAACCCGCCTCCCCCAGTGTCTTCAGGTGACGGCTGACCGTCGATTGGGGAAGCTGCAGCACGGAACAGAGCTCGCCGACCGTGAGCTCGTGCCGCTCCAGAATGAGCAGGATACGGCAGCGCACGGGCTCGGTGAGCGCGGCCAGGTGGTCGAGAAAGGGTCCTGTCTGTTTCATCCGAATATCCGGATATAGTGTTACACCAAGGGAGACGCTTGTCAAGCGTTTCCGGGACCGAGCTGGCCGTGCCACTTGCTGAGAAACCTCCTCGTATCTATCCTCCTTCCACAGGGAGGTTTCCATGACGGCACGAATGAGAATCTTGGTTCTGGGGATATGCGGCTTCGTGGTCGTGTCGCGAGGCGCTATCGCCCAGCACGAGCAACACGGCGGCGGTACGCCCGAGGAGAAGCTCGGAACGGTACACTTCGTCACCTCTTGCGACGGCTCGGTGG
>JBOGJF010000659.1:0-5197 GCA_050747785.1 Vicinamibacteria bacterium | reverse complement strand
GGCTCGGAGGGGACGCTGGCCACCGTCGTCGAGGCGAAGCTGGAGCTCGTGCCCCTGCCTCGGGCGACCGGTCTCGCCGTCCTCCACTTCGAGGGGCTCTTGCCGGCCCTCGAGACCGGGTTCGAGGCCCTGGAGCTCGGACCTTCGGCGGTGGAGCTCGTCGACGAGATGGTGCTCGATTTGGCGCGTCAATCGCTCGAGTACTCCCGGCGATTGAGCTTCGTGCAAGGAGAGCCGAAGGCTCTCATGGTCATCGAGTTCAACGGCGATTCCGAGAGCGAAGTGATCGCGAAGCTCGACGGGCTCGAGTCCCGACTCGGGCGGCGGTGCCAGGCGGCGGTCCGGGTGCTGGACAAGGCCGCGCAGGCGAACGTCTGGAAGGTGAGGAAGGCGGCTCTACCGTTGTTGCTGGGGCTTCCCGGCGATCACAAGCCCATCGCGTTCGTCGAGGACACCGCGGTCGCACCGGAGCGGCTTTCCGAATACGTCCAGCGGTTCAACGAAATCCTCGCTGGCCATGAAACGGTCGGTTCGTTCTACGCGCATGCGGGAGCCGGCTGCCTGCACATTCGACCGCTCATCAACCTCAAGGAAGGCTCCGAGGTGAAGAAGATGCGGCAGCTCGCGGAGGACGTCAGTAACCTCGTGCTGGAGTTCGGTGGCGCGATGAGCGGCGAGCACGGGGACGGGCTGGCGAGGAGTCATTTCAACGAGAAGCTATTCGGCCCCGAGCTCTACCGAGCGTTCCAGAAGCTCAAGGCGGCCTTCGATCCCCAGGGGATCATGAACCCCGGGAAGGTCGTGAACGCGCCGCCCATGACTGAGAACCTCCGTTACGGCGAGCGGTATCAGACGATCCAGCTCCCCACCGTGTTTCCTTACAAGAGAGAAGGCGGGTTCGCACGGGCGGTCGAGCTTTGTAACGGAGCGGGCGTATGCCGGAAGAAGCTCGAAGGCACGATGTGCCCCTCCTACATGGTGACGCAAGACGAGGAGGACTCCACGCGCGGCCGTGCCAACGCGCTGCGCGCGGTTCTCGACGGACGGTTGGAGCCCAGCGAGCTCACGGGAGAGAGGTTGTACCGCGTCATGGATCTGTGCGTCTCCTGCAAGGGATGCAAGGCCGAGTGTCCCTCCAACGTGGACATGGCCCGCCTCAAGTCCGATTTTCTGGCGCTTTACTATCGCGAGAACCGCCGTCCCTTTCGCGATCGAATGTTCAGCCAGGTGGAGGCAATGGGGCGCTTGGGCGTCGCGGCCGCACCGCTATCGAATTGGTTCGCCGGCAACCGGCTCTTCCGGTGGGCGCTGGAGCGGTGGGCCGGCATCGACCGTCGTCGCAGCCTACCGCCCTTTGCGAGGCAGACCTTTGCGGACTGGTTCTTGAATCGCGAGGTTCCGTCGAGTGGGGATCGAAAAAGAGTGGTCTTGTTTCACGACACCTTCATGAACTACAACGACCCCGAGATCGGCATCGCCGCCACGCGGTTACTGGACGCGGCGGGGTTCGACGTGGTTTTGGCCGCCAAACGTTGCTGCGGCCGTCCCGCGATCTCGAAGGGTATGTTGCGCGAAGCGCGCTCGTTGGCGGAGGCCAACGTCGAGATTCTCTATCCTTATGTGGAAGGGGGCCACGCCATCATCGGCTGCGAGCCGTCCTGTCTTCTCAGTCTGCGGGACGAGTACCCCGACCTTGTTCCGGGGCCGGAATCGGAGGCAGTGGCCAAGGCGAGCTTCTTGATCGAGGAGTTCTTGGGGGGGCTTACGATCGATTTTCCGAAGGCACCTAAAGAGATCCTGGTGCACGGTCACTGCCATCAAAAGGCACTCTCCGGTGTCGATCCCCTCGTGAGCTTTCTGAAGCAGACCGGCTCCGCGGTCGAGGTGGTCGACTCCGGATGCTGCGGGATGGCGGGATCGTTCGGCTACGAGCGCGAGCACTACGACATCTCCCTCGAGATAGCCAAGCGGAGGTTGTTGCCCGCGGTGCGACAGGCGTCGCCGGATACGGTCTTGGCGGTGCCGGGGACTTCCTGCCGGCATCAGATTGCGGACGCCACCGGGCGCCGCGCGTTCCATCCCGCGCAGGTCGTAGCACAGGCTGCGGGCTTGATCTAACGACGACTAGTCGAAACGCGTGGGCTGCTCGCCGAGGAACTCCACCTCGACAAGTTGAAAGTTCCTGTCGAGTTTCTCCCGCTCGTCGTAATCATAGAATTGCCTAGCGAGGCTGTATCGCTTCCGCAGCGTCGTGATGTCAGCTCCGCCGACGAGCAAGTCGGTCTTACTAGAAAGGTGTTTGTCGAGCTCCTGGAGGAAGACGCGTAGATTGGATGGAATGTTGTGCGCCATGACTACACGCCTTGTGGCTTTTCGAGAATCGAAATAGCTCTCTCGTGGAATTGGCGTAAGGTAATATCGCAGGCGATGCGCCACCGCTTGGTGAGACCGGGGCTAGCCGACCACGCACGCTGGCCGCTCGCTGACGATGGGGTTGCACCAAAGACGTAGTCGATTTCCTCAGGGGACGGTTCCTGCTCCGCATCGGCAAGCAGGGCTCGTAGTTGTCGCGGTGCGTCTGGGTGAACGTATTCGTGGGGAATTCGGCGAGAGACAGTCCGGGCCACGTCCGCAAGCCAGCCCAGGCGACGGATGCCCCGGTAACGACGACCGAATGCGAGAAGCTCGGTTACATCAAACTTGTTCCGGAGGAGCAAGCCGGGAATAGCCTCCAACACGCGGGGACTCGGGTCTGCTGTTACGACCTCGGCAACCAGGTCTTCAAACGAACGCACTTCCCCGAACAGGACGCGTTCAGGCAGGCTGATGTCTCGGAGCCCCCAGTAGTGGAGTTGCGAAGCGAGGGCAAATGGGTCGTCCCCGGTTCGCTCGCGCCCGGTTGTAAGGTAGAGGAGAGGCCAACCTAGCTGCTGGGCGATAACGCAGACGTCGTCGATGCTGGGGACCGCGCGATCGGATTCGAAACGTCCCAGTGCCGAGTTCGAGATTCCCGTAAGGCGTTCCAGCTCGGTGAGTGTGAGCCGGGACGCTTTTCGAGCGGTACGAAGCCACCGGCCAATAGGCCGCCATCTACGTTTTCTACGCGCCATTTCCCTTAAAAGAGCCTTTGTTCCCTAAATAGACTATATTATCCCTAATTAGGCATAGGATTGCAAGGCCTTTGTTGGCCATTTCGCGCCGCCTCGCAGCAAACACGAGACCCAACCATGGCGAGTCTGCCCAATTTGGTGTACAACCCGGTTTCGATGCCTGTCGTCGTCGATATCGAAACCGTCGGGTTGGAGGAGGCTCAGATCCCTCCTCGGGCGCTCGAGATCCTCTTCCGGGGTATTCGCCATCCGGAGGCGAGCGAAGAGGAAATCGAGCAACGGCGGCGAGAAGCCGTCGAGCGGTTCGGGCTCGATCCAACGACGGGTCGCATCGTGTGCATCGGACTGTTGGACGCCGAGAGCACCTTCAAAGAGGTCTACTATGGTGAGGACGAAAAGATGCTGCTAACGTCCTTTTGGGAGTACCTCGAGCGGACCCAACCCGAGCTCTTCATCAGCTTCAACGGCAAGAGCTTCGATTTTCCCTACATCATTATCAGAAGCGCGATCCTGAAGGTCGCTCCGAGCATGCTCTTGCCCATGCGGCCTTACACCACCAGTCCTCACTTCGATGTGCGCGAGCTCCTCGCGGGAAACGATCGGCACCGCAAGGGCACGCTCGATTACTTTTGCGCCATCTTCGGCATTTCGTCACCGAAGTCGGAGCTCGACGGCGGCCAGATCTCAGACGCTTTCCGAGACGGAAGACACGAGGCGATCGGGCGATACTGTTTGGCAGATTGCCGGGCCACCGCGGAACTCTATGAGCGCGTGAGGGCGTACTACCCGGCAACCTGAAGTCGCGTCCGACTTGCGAACGATGTTCACCCGTGGCCGGGCTTCGCCACGGCGTAATCAGTCGACCCGATCCAACGCGCCCAGAATGACGCGAGCGCGTTTCAGAAACGCCTCGGGGGACACGTCGGAACGGATCCCCCACCGTTGGGTGACCGGGGGAATTTCTTCCTTGGGCGGTGCGGCTCGAGAGACGTCGGGTTCCCCCTCGGTCGGGTCGCTGGCGATCTCCGCCCACGCCGCGACCCAGGTCGCTCGTACATTGCGCGCCGCGTCCGGGTGAAGCCAGCGAAGATCGAGCTCTCGGGAGATTTGTTCGGCGACTTCGTTCAACCAGCCTACCCGCCGCACCGTCGAGAACCGCCGCGCCGAGGCCAGGAGGTCGTCGGGATCGTAGTCGTTGCGCAAGAGGAGCGCCGGCACGGCTTCGATGAGGGCTCGAGCATTCTCCCGCGCGCTCTCGGCAACCACGTCCTCGAAGGCGCGAACCTCGCCAAGGATGGGTCTTTCGGCGTCGGTGACGTCTCGGAGTCCCCAGTGGAAGAGGTGGGCCGCGAGCGCCCGACTGTCGGCCCCGGTACGCACCCGTCCGGTCGCAAAGTAGGCCAGCGGCCAGCCGTACTCCCGGGCCATGAGGCAGACGTCGTCGAAGCTGGGCTGGGAGAGGTCCGACTCGAAACGGGACAGGCTGGAAGCCGCGATGCCCGTCCGCTGGGCCGCTTCCTGGAGTGTCAGCCCCCCGTCCTGGCGGGCTCGGTGGAAACGCCTTCCAAGGGGCTCGCCCTGACGCTTACGTCGCCGAGGCATAATGCTTTATAGCAATTAAATTACTTTAATGCAAATAAATTGCTATAAAGGAAATATCAAAAGACGTTGCTTGAGTAGAGGAGAATGAATCCGAGCGTCCCCAGGACCCAATAGTCGGTCGGGAGCCCCAGAAACCAGTGTTTGTGCCACCAAATGTAGTGTTGGGAAAACTTCTTCAAACCGTATTGCGGGTTGAACGCGAACCACAGGAAATCCTCGATGACCCAAAAGAGCACATAACTGCCCAGGGCGGTCATCTCCCATCGGATCGACCATGTCGCGGCCCACAGTAGGGGAAGGTGGAAGGCGAAGAAAACGAACGCGAACGCCCAAACGTGGTAGCCGGTCAGAGGGCGCCCGCCGTAGAACCAATCCAGGAGCTTGTGCTGTTCAACCTTCCAGGTGGGAAGGTTGCCGGCCCAGCCTTCGCTCCCCTCGATCTCGATTTCCATTTTCGCCCAAAGGAAAGCGGCTATCGGTATGGC
>JBOGJF010000658.1:0-5373 GCA_050747785.1 Vicinamibacteria bacterium | reverse complement strand
TGGTCAGACTTCCCCGGTTCTCCTGAGAAGAAAGCTTGATGGTCAGTGCTTCGACGGAAGCGTCCGTCTTAGCTGTGACCAGGGCCGCCTCGGCCACCAACTTCTGCGGTTCCCACGATCGTGGTGTCACACCATTCGCCACGATGAGACTCCACTTATCGTCACCTAGGAACTTCAGCAAGAGAGTGTATTTCCCGGGCGCGATGCTCTGCCCTCCAAGGGTCAGGCCAACGTCCGTCGTCAGCGTCGTGGGGATGTCCGCTCCCAATCGCCAGTAGCTACCAGGCGCGATCTGGGACAGCAAGTCACGCCCCTTGAGCGTTGGTCTCCCGTACTCGATCGCCACGGTTCCACCCCGGATGCTGGCAGTGGCAGTCCCCTTTTCGTTTCCATGCCCCAGCACTTGGGACGGCAGCGTGAAGACGGCGACCGCCGTAGCGACTACGGCAACAACCACAAACTCTCTTATGGCCTGCATGTCGAGACCTCCTTGAATGCGGTGCGCCCATCTTAACGACTGACCACCCACCGGTCAAACTCTCCACGCGGCCCAATCACTATTCGCCGCCAGGAATTGCTAGAATCCACCCCTTGAGGAGGTGACGAATGAGAAGAGGCCTGGGGTTCCTGGTGGCGACTCTGCTACTGGGCGGCATGTTGGGCAGAGCGGACGCGCAGGACCACTTCATCATCGGGGGCGGAGGAGGGTTCGCGACGTTGTTCGATCCGCGCCTGGACTTGGGCCGTGGCACGAACCTCGAAGGCTTCTTTGGGTTCCGGGTGAACGACCAGATTACGCTCGAAGTCAGCTCGGACTTTACGAGCGTGACCCGAGTGTTCACCGCGGCGGGCGAGATCGTGGCGGAGACCGACCCCGCGGTCGTTGGCCAGTACAAGCTGGATCAGAACCGGTACCATCTCGACGGAACCCTCTACTACCACTTCGGTCGAAGAAAGCCCTTTCATCCCTATATTTTCGGAGCGGGCGGGGCCGTTCGGAGAGAAAACACCATAACCACGTTCGAAGGAGAGATCAGGAAGGAGACGGAACACGACCCGACGATCAGCTTTGGTGCCGGCCTCGACTACTACGTGCTCTACAACGTCGCGGTTCGAACCGACGTCCGCTGGTGGTTGCCTGGATTCGGCACCGACTCACGAACGCGTCGTTTCTTCTTCGGCGTCGGCTACTACTTCTGATTCCACGCCGGAGCGCGCGCCGATCCCAGACGCCTGGCGAGGAAGCGGGAGATTGCCAAACCATCCATCCAGTTGAACGGGAACTTCCCGGTCGTATAGTGTCCGCAAGGCAGGACTAGCTTCTCGTGCAGTATTCCCAGTTTCTCGAAAGCCTCCACGACGCGTCGCGACTCGTCCGGCGGAAAGGACAGATCGTATCGGGCATAGATCAGCAACACGTCCTTACCGGCACCGAGCAGGCGCTGGTAATGGCTCTGCGGGCTGATCGGCAGCCAGAGCTTCCGAAGCTCCTCGAGCTCGATGTTCCCCTCCAGGCCCTGGCGGACGTGCCGCGTCGAGATCCCTCGCCACACGACGTCCGCGAAATAGGGAGAGACGTGATTCAAGACGCCGGCTCGAATGCGAGGATCGTGCGCGAGCGTAATGAAGGCGATCGCCGAGCCGAGGCTCGTTCCGACGATGCCGATGGGTCCATAGCCCTGCGATAGGAGCCACGTGACTGCGGATTGGGCCTCCCAGACCGCTTGACGGCAGGCTTGAAGCGTGCGCCCCAGGTTCGGGCTCAGCATGTAATCCGCACGGACGAGCCCCTCCGGCATCCTCGGACCGTGATAAGGAAGCGTGACACCGAGTGCCGTCAATCCAAAACGATTGAGCAATCGGCACAGGCCGGCTTGCGACCCTCCCTTGGCGTTCCATTGCGGGAGCACGAGCACCGCGGGACCGCGATCCCCGGTCGGGAAGAAAAGGCCGTGCGCCAGGTTGTTCTCGGGATAGGGAGTGGGCAAAGGGCTCGTGAACGTGAGCTGACCGTTCTCCAGATCGAAGTCAGAGACCGGGGACGGCGAAAAGTAGGTGCGGTGGGTGTCCAGAGCCTCCTCCGCATGACGGTGGAAATACGCCCTCGCTTCTCCGCCGGAGAGCGTCCCATCCCCTATGAAACCGGTACCCCAGTCGAAGGGCAGGACGCGCCGCTCCGGATCGTCCCGTACCGCCAGGTATCGCTCCCAGGCGTGAAACAATGGTCGCAACAAATTCCAATACTCCCAAACGATGAATGATAGCACCACACCTCACTTGACCGCCCGCGTGATCCCGCTCTAACATTCTAAGTTCAAGACCGAGACAGCGGTCCACTTTACCAAAATGCCAGAAACCAAGGCCCCACGGTCCCCGGCACCAGATCCAGTCGGCAGGGTTCTGGCGGGCAAGTACCGAATAGAAGCTCTTCTCAAGCATGGCGGCATGGGAGCGGTCTATCGAGCCACTCACCTCATGCTGCACAAACCGGTCGCGATCAAGCTGATCAAACCGGAGCTGGTGACGTCGCAGGATACCGTCCGCCGATTTCATCGCGAGGCGCAGGCGGCGAGCCAGCTCGATCATCCGAACATCGTCACCATCCACGATCTCGGCGAGGCCGAGGACGGTACGCTCTACATCGCCATGGAGCTCGTGACTGGAACGAGTCTCAAGGAGCTCGTGAAGACCGAGGGTGCCCTGGAGCCGGGCCGCGCGGTCCGCATCGCCACGGCGATCGGAAGCGCACTCGCGCTCGCGCACCGACACCAGATCATCCACCGCGATCTCAAACCCCAGAACATCATGATCTGTCGCGACGCGGAAGGACACGAGCAGCCCAAGCTTCTCGACTTCGGCATCGCCAAGACCTTCGAGAGCGAAGGCCCCGCCCTGACTTCCACTGGCTTGGTGCTCGGCACGCCACACTACATGTCGCCCGAGCAGGCAAAGGGTACCGCGGTCGACGGGCGGAGCGATCTCTACTCGCTCGGGATCATTCTTTACGAGATGTTAGTGGGCAAGGTGCCCTTCGAAGCGCCATCGATTCCAGCCATCTTGGTGAAGCATCTGAACGAAGCGCCGAAGCCACCCACCGCGCTTCGGCCGGGCCTCGACCCGAGCCTCGAGGCCATCGTCCTACGATGTCTGGAAAAAGAGCCGGCCGGGCGCTATCAAACGGCGAAAGAGCTTAACCGCGCGCTTCTCGACGCGGAATCCGCCGTCGCGGCGCGGCGACCCGCCACGGTCCCCTCGACGGCTGCGGCCGAAGGCCCGACCGTCCCCGATGCGAGCACGAATCGGGCGACCCAACCCACGGTGCGACTTGCGGAGCCACCCGCGCGTCAAGCTGTAGAACCGGCCCGAAGTAGCGGAGGCAAGACCGTGGCGATCGCCGCGGGCGTCGTGGTCTTGCTGTTGCTAGTGGTTGGCGGCGCCGGGCTCTGGGGTATCAGCCGGCTCATCACGGTCGAGCCCTCTAACCCAACCGAAGGAGACGACGTGCCGCAGGGCTCTCCCGCTGCGGCTTCACTCGACCCCCTGACCGCGCCGACGTCACGAACGCTAACGGAAGACGAGCAGCCGCAGGAGACTGTCCCCGACACCGCTGCGCCCACGGCCGTCGAGGTCCAGCCCGAGCCGGCGACGACACCGAGCCGGAGTCCCGCTCAGAGCACTCCTAGGGAGGACAGCGCTGCCCCACCCGAGGTACTCGAGTCGGTCCCCCCTCCCCTTCCCACCGACCCTTCGGTTGAGATTCACTGCCAGGGACTCTCCGACGCCTGCGCCTCCCTTCGTAGCGAGCTCGAGAACTCGCTTCGGCGGGCGGGCCTCGCGCTGGCAGGCGCCGACGCGCCGGAAGTCGTGGTGACGTTGTTTACCGAGGAGATCGAGTCCCGCAGCGAGGAGCAGTTCGGCACGACGTTCGTCGTGCGCACGTACTCCATGGAGGCCGCTGGTCAGGCCCCGAGGTTCGCTGAAGCGGTAAGCATGCCCCCGCCCGAGGTCTTCAGCTTCGACACCCGCCTCGGCCGCGAGAGACTCAACGAGCGATCGCGTGCGCTCTCGGAAGCGGTGACCCGTAGCATCCGTCAGTATTGGTCTCGGCGCAGCCAGTGAGGTACGTCTAGCGCTCTTCGAGCATTTCCTTGAGAGCTGCAACCGAGAGTCCCCAGTTGCCTGCTCCCTGACTTTCAGACCGATCGAGCTCGCCACCGACGACGATCCCGATCACCTGACCGTCCCGAGTAAAAATAGGACTGCCGCTCATTCCGGGTGTGATGCCCTGCCCAATCTCGAAGTAGCGTCCAGCGCGCACGTCTCCCAGTGCCCCCTCGACGAAACGCGCCCGGGGGTGCGCCGTATCCGTCGTGCGTGCCGGAAACCCGAATATTCCCACATCGACACCGCGCTCGAGCCGCTCCAACTCGGGATCGTCGGCCAGCGGGAGTGGTGCCAGGGGCCCCTCAGCCTCGACCTGGAGGAGCGCGACGTCGTTTCGAAACGTGTCGGACTCATGCTCCGGGTGGAGGTAAGCACCGACGATCGGAAGCGGCTGCGATTCCGAGTCGGTAACGAGCGCCACCGCTCGGACCTCACCATCTCCTCCTAGCGCCCCGCGGCGTTCGAGCTCGGCCGCAACGTGGGCGGTCGTGGCGAGAAGCCCATTCGCGCTCACTGCGAAGGCCGATGCCACCGCGCGGCGCCCACCCTCGCCGTCGAGTGCAATGAGATAGACCGAGCGCTCCAGTCGCTCGGCCGCCGGGCCAAACCCCCTCTCGACGCGATCGAGCGCACGGTAGCCGACGAGCGCGACGATCACCAAGACAATCGCCAGCCCCGCGATCGGCGCCCACGACACGCCACCGGGAAGATCAACAACCAATATCGGAGCGCCTCCGAACCCCAATCGGTCCTTGTTCAGCAACCCCCGGCGTTCTCCAGACGCCAGTCGATCCTCGTTCACGTAGGTGCCGTTGGTCGAGCCCAGGTCGGCAATCCACCAACGGCCATCCTTGAACGTCAGCTCGGCATGATGTCCGCTGCTGGTCGACTGTCCGCCGGGAAGAACGATGTCGTTGTCCCGGCTCCGTCCGATCGTGACCCGCGTCTCGGAGTAGCTAAGCTCTTCGCCTCGCCGTTGCCCGTGGAGAAATCGAAGCCTCAGATTTGCCATCGCACCTGGGGAGCAGTTTCTACTACGGATGAGGGACATTAGGTAGCCGGGAGCGGTTGCCCGCTCCCAGCTCCCACACCACCGGGCGTACGGTTCCGTACACGGCGGTTCACGAAAAGCACGCAAGGTGGCGCCGCTCCCAACGGAGGCTCTAGGCGCAACGCCACCATCAGGAGAAACGAAACCTCGGCGTCGGT
>JBOGJF010000657.1:0-2806 GCA_050747785.1 Vicinamibacteria bacterium | reverse complement strand
TGCGAAGGGGATGCACCTGTCCGGTTCTCTACCCTCTGGGAGATCCGTTGCTGATGATGGATACGTTCGCCGTCGAGAGAAATTTTCGATAACCCATGGTCGCCAGGACCCGTTCGGCCGTCAATAGACCCGATCTTCCTAGTGAGCGAGTCAGACGGCGCTTGCCCACCCTCCGGAAATGTGCTTGAATGATTTCGTTCTCGACGGAGACCCCTGCTCGTGACACACTCGTGTCGATTCCGGTCCTGAATCCCCGGTGAAAACGTCCTCCGCTCTCCAAGAGTTTCCTTCGGACTGGCCCACGACCGATTCCCAGTCTCCGACGGGGAAGACAGGAGTGGCATGGACCATGAACATATACGTTGGCAATCTCCCCTTTAGCACGACGGAAGCAGAGTTGCGCGAAGTGTTCGAGAGATTTGGACGCGTCGATTCCGCCAGCATCATCGTCGACCGACACACCAATCAATCTCGTGGATTCGGTTTCGTGGAGATGGCGAATGCGGAGGAAGCGAAAGCGGCGATCGAGGCACTGAACGGAACCGATATGTCCGGCCGAACGCTGCGGGTCAACGAAGCCCGCGCCCGCACCGAGCGGAAGGGCGGCCGATTCTAGTTTTCCTTTCGTTGGTCAACACGCCGGCGGCCCAGGGGCGTGCGTGGGACGCGTTCGAAGCCACGCCCGCGCGGTTCCTCCGTCGGGAGCCACCGGCCCAGGCAGGAGCGTAAGCGATAGTGACGACAACCCGTATCTCCCTCATGGCGTCCATTCTCATGATTGGAATGGCCTCTTGTAGCTCAGAG
Source organism: Vicinamibacteria bacterium (assembly GCA_050747785.1). Taxonomy (GTDB): domain Bacteria; phylum Acidobacteriota; class Vicinamibacteria; order Marinacidobacterales; family DATDRI01; genus CBDANW01. The sequence continues at coordinate 2,002 of JBOGJF010000657.1, read as the reverse complement.
CCCTCTCCGCTCACACCGGACGTACCGGTTCGCTTGGCGCCTCCCGCCGATTCGTTGGCCGATCGCGGAACCGCGGCCCCCCTGGATGAGCGGCTCCAGCAGGCGCCTCCCTTCCGCCGTATCCTTTGTTTCGGCGACAGCATGACGTTAGGAGTCACGTCTCTTGGCTTCTTCGAAAGATTCACGCTGTCCCCGGTCGAGGGCTATATCCCTAAGCTGAAACGCCTCCTACGGCAGGAGTTCGGAGACAGCGCCCAGCTCTTCAATTTAGGCGTGGGGGGAGAGACGACAGGCCAGGGATTGGAGCGGTTGCGCATCGAAGTTCGCTCCGCGCGATACGATCTGGTCCTGCTCTTGGAGGGCGTGGTGGACGTGAACAACGATGAACCTCCATTCGAAAAGACCCGCGCTAACCTCAAAGAGATGATGCGCGTGGTCAAAGGAGAGGGCATCCCGGTCATCATCGCCACGATACCTCGCCTCAATGCCGACGGATTCCGAACCGAGGGGATCGAGAATGTCCCGAAGCTGAACCAGATGATCCGCTCCGAGGCCGCAGCGGAGAGGGTCCCGCTAGCCGATCACGAAAAGGCGTTTGGCCGGAATCTAGGCCTCCAAGGACCGGACGGCTTGCACCCCAACGACGCCGGTTACGAAGTGATGGCGGAGACGTGGTTCGAGGTCATCTTGCAGCTGGCAGCGGAGATGGAAAGCTAGTTACGCCCGTCAACCAAGATTCGCTGTGTGGTCTGGACCCCTGGGCGCGTGACCGTCGTGCCATCCAAGAATAGAACCCTGAGGTCGTAGGAACTTCCTGCCTCTAACCCGAAGTGAAGGACCGGTGAGTTCTGGGCGCAGTACCCGTTCGCGCTCTGCGCCTCGCGAAGGCCCCTCAGACGTTTGGGGTCGTCGAGGTGTCCCGCGTCGTAGACGTAGACCCGTGCACCAAAGGCTCCCGCTTCACCGCGCGGTGATCGAAGCTCTACCTGCAGCCAATTGTCATCATTGAGGTTGTTACGAAACATCGTGTTCGGACCGCGCTTGCTAGCCACCGCGAAGTCGAGATCGCCGTCATTGTCGATGTCGACGAGCGAGACCGCGCGCGGATTGGCCCCGACTCCGACGAGCCCATCGACGGGGACGCGTTTGAAGGAACCCTTCCCATTGTTCTCGAAGATGGCCTGGTTGCCGGCGAAGTAGATGTCTAGATCTCCATCGTGATCCAAGTCTCCGAAGGCCGCCGTGAAGTGGCCACGGGAAAAGTCCTGCCCGAACTGGAACTTCCCGCCCCCGACGTTCAGATACAGCTTCGCCTTGTCCTGGCCGATGACCAGCGCGTCGAGATCGCCGTCGTTATCGACATCACCAAAGGCCCAGCCGTTTCCGGGAACGTTCTCCTTGAAGGTGATGCCGCTCTCTGCGGTTACCTCGGTGAAAGCGCCGGTGCCCCGATTACGGTAGAGGGCAATCGGACCCAGGGGCAGATCGAGCGCGAACCATCCGGTAGAAGCGAGGTCGAGGTCGCCGTCCTCGTCGTAGTCGGTCAGCATGATCCCCTGGTTGAATAGCTCGCTCTTGTCGATGCCGAGGCCGTCTCTGCGGACGAAGTGAAAGGATCCCCGGTTGATGTACGCTACGTGCTGCCGTCCTTTCCAGGAGCTGAGGATAACGTCGGCGCGCCCGTCGCCGTTGATGTCTCCCGCCGCGACGCCGCGAGAGTCTTTCTCCACGATCTGGATCCCGGCACTCTCCGAGAGGTCGACGAACTTTCCGGTTCCATCGTTTCGGTAGATGCGGTCGCGGTTGGTCCAAGTGTGGGCGTTGAAGAGATCGTAGTCTCCGTCATTGTCGAAATCCGCGAACACCGCGGCGTGGCTTTCTTCGCCCTCGCCCTCGAAGAACCCGTCATCTTCTATTCCGGCCTCGAGCGCCCGTTCCCGGAAGGTCCCGTCTCCCTGGTTCACGAAGAACAACTCGCGGCGATCTTGATGGGGATCCGCAA
>JBOGJF010000656.1:0-6804 GCA_050747785.1 Vicinamibacteria bacterium | reverse complement strand
GCCCCCGGTAGTCACGACATCTTCGAGCACCAGAGCCCTCTCGTCCGGCTCGAGCGAAAAGCCGCGGCGCAGGGCGAGCTCGCCCGAGGCGGGGTCCCGTTCTACGAAAAGAGCGCGGACGCCGAGCGCTCGCGCGACCTCGTGGGCGACCAGGATACCTCCCAAGGCCGGCGCGATCGTGAGGTCTACTCCGAGCTCGTCGGCTTTCTTTCCCAAGGCGGCGCCCACGCGCGTGGCCACCTCCGGGCGAGCCAGAAGGCGCGCGCACTGGAAGTAGCGCGAGCTGTGGAGTCCCGAGGTAAGAACGAAATGACCTTCCAGCAGAGCTCCCGCTTCGCGGGCCAGAGCCAGAAACTCCTCGGGCGACATGGCCAGAGACTACCAAGTGGGCGTTTCAAAGGAAAGGCCTGCGGCCGCCGGCCATCCGTACTAGAATGGTCCGAAACAAACGAACTGTTTCCAACGTATGAACAGTGGGGTTTACCCCGACGGGTTGTTCGTATCAACAAATCATCCGAATTCAAGAGGAAGCAAGACGATGTGGATCAAAACACAACACCTTAGCGTCGCCTTCACCATGCTCCTTTCCGTCGCGCCGTCTTGGGCGCAAGAAACCCCGCCCGAAGCGCCCGTGGTACCCGGGCTGCCGGCGTCCGCGCAGGCCACGCCCGACGCGACGACGGCGCCGAGCGCCGCGGAGCCCATCGAGCTGACCATTGACATGGCCATCGAGATGGCTCTCGAGAACAACTTGGATGTCGTCATCGCCCGGCTGGGCTACGAGTCTCAGGGTGAGTTCGTGGGACAGGCCGAGGGCGCCTACAATCCCCTCTTCGTTGCGGATTTCAATAATCTGAACAGTCGAACCCCCAGCACGAGTCAGCTGAGCGGCGCCCAGACGTTGAGCAACGTCTCGACCGCTTACAACATGTCTTGGCAACAAGAGCTTCCGACCGGCGGCAACTACTTCGTTGCTTTCGAAAATCGTCGAGCCACCACCAGCAACCCGTTTACGTCGGTCAATCCCCGTTATGATGCCGCCCTCAGCGCCTCAGTCACACAGCCCCTGCTTGCCGATCGCCAGCTCAATTCGCTCAAACAGCGTCTGATCGTCGCCCAAAACGGGGAACGCGTAGCCCGTCACGACTTCGAAACGCAGGTGATGGATCTCGTGGCCGACGTTCAGCTGGCGTATTGGGACTGGGTATACAGCATCCGAGATCTGGATGTGCAGCAGAGGTACTTGGAGCTCGCCAACGATCTTCTGCGGAACAACCAGATTCAAGTGCAGGTGGGGACCATGGCTCCCATCGACGTCCTGGAAGCGCGGGCGGAGGTCGCGGCCCGCGAGAGCGACGTGATCCTGGCCCAAGAAGCTGTCGAACGGAACTTGGATAGAGTGAGACGCCTTATCAATGATCCGGAGACACCCAATTTCTGGGACGTCGCGATCCAACCGGTCTATGAGCCCGAGCTCGAGGAGGTCCAGGTCGATCTCGACGAGGCAGTGCGCACCGCGATCGCCCGGCGTCCCAACCTTGCTGCTGATCGAGTGCAGCTAGACACCACCAACTTCAATGTTCGCTATACACGGAACCAGATGTGGCCTCGCGTCGATTTGGTTGCCTCTTACACGGTGAACGGTCTCGGAGGCGACCGCATCATCCGGTCCGGCTTGGGTGGCGAAATCACGTCGGAGATTCCCGGTGGTTACGAGGACGCCTTGAGCCAGATCTTCGACAACCAGTACAGCGACTGGGCGCTGGGCCTGAATTTTTCCTATCCCCTGGGCAATAGTGCCGCCGATGCGGCCCACGCTCAGGCGCAAGTGGACTACCGAAGGCAGCGCGCGATCGTGGAGAATCAAGAGCTGATCATCGCTCAGGAAGTCCGTGTTACCGCACGGCTCATCGAGACCAACCGCAAACGCATCGACGCGACCCGGGCGGCGCGAGAATTGGCCCAGGAAAGGCTCACGGCGGAGGAAAGGAAGTTCGAGGTCGGGATGTCCACCAGCTTTCTCATCGTCCAGGCCCAGCGCGATCTCGCGATCGCCGCCGGGAACGAGCTCCAAGCGGTAACCGATTACAACAAATCCATCATTGCCTATCGGCGCGTGACCGGAACGATCTTGGACGATCCGCAGATCGATGTGAGGTGAGAGAAGATCGGACAGAACACGGGAGACACTCGAACAGCAATAGAGATTCGTGCAAGCGCCAACTTGACAGATGCTGTCTCGAAGGCTTAAGGTTATCGAGTCCTTACTAGCATCCTTGTCACCCAGGACCCGCCTAGGAGGAAATAATGGGGGAAAAAACCCGCAGGCACGAGTCTCGAGAATTCTTAGCCGCCCGCCGCAAAGCCATCATGGAGAAGGCCAATCAGCGACGCAAAGCGCCGTCGTCGGAGAGGCGGCGGGAAACCGTTTTGCCTCCGTTTCGTGCGCCTTCGCCACCTCCCCCAGGCAGCGTTTGAGAACGCAGTCGCAAGACTTGCTGAGCCATTCAACTTAAGCAGAATACAGTCGCGTTTCCGGGCTTTTTCGCTATTCGTCGCGAGCGCTCACCAGGTTTACCGTGCGAAGCGCTCGCGCACGAAGCTCACCGTGCGATCCGCTGCCCAAAAGCTGCCTCTCGCAAGCGAGCGCCCCAGAAAACCCACATGGCCGCCCGTCTCGGTGAGCTCGAGACGAACTTGCGGAGGCAGTGACCACCGAGTGAGGGATTGGGTAGGGATGAGTGGATCGTCGCAAGCGGAGAGTATGAGGACAGGCCGGTCGATGTCGCTCAAGTGCGGTCCAGCGCTTGACTGCTGATAATAATCCCGCGCACCGCGATAACCCGCGTAGTGAGCGGTAATCCGCTCGTCGTACTCCCAAAGACTCCGGCAGTTTTTCTCGAGCTCGGGCCGATAGAGATCCGGTCTCAAGCGTTGACGACGTCGATAGGATGCCCGCAGCCGGGTGAGGAAGTATCTTTGGTAGATGTAGTTGCTCGGCCGGTCCAGTGCGTCGGCCGCTTCGGCGAGCTCGACCGGCGGCGACACCGCCACCAGGGCGGCGACGGGATCGGGAATGTCTTCCCGGTGTCGTGCCAGCGTCAAGAGCGCCAGGTTTGCCCCGAGCGAGAAACCAACGAGCGCGACTCGGTGCACCCGCGCGGATGCCCAGTGCATCACCGCCAGCAAGTCTTCACTGACGCCGGCGTTGTATAGAACCGGGCACAGGCGGAGGGAGTCGCCACAGCCACGGAGATTCATGCGGATCACGTGGCAACCCGCGCGGTAGGCAAGCTCTCCGGCGCTCAGAACGTATCCGGAGGCGTCGCAGCCTTCCAGACCGTGTACCAGGATGACCGCGGGACGTTCATGACGCGGTCCCGGTTGCCAGCTGATGCGCAGGAGTAGCTTGATGTCGCCCGGCGCACTCACCACGGCGTCCTCGACGGGCTCCCGCCAGCTCAGATGTCTGCGCGCGAGATGACCTCCCAGGGTTTGACGATGGCCGCCAGCCGACAGAGGCAGGGGGAGGAAGGACTCGTTTAGCGCGCGCGGCCCTACTGTCGTTCCAACTTGCATCGCCTTCTAGCCCCTCGGTCGGACAATCGTTGAGCCGCTGGCGCGAATGGCAGAGGACCGACAATTAAGAGGGCTTGGCGACGATATAGAGCCTCCCCACGCGCTCGGTTTCGTAGTCGAGGCCGCGGCTTTCGAGCTCGGCGACGGTGCTGCGAAAGTCCCGCTCGTTCCCGTAGGCCAGCAGCAGGGCACCGCAGTCGTCGCAGGTGGCGACATCGCGATGTTTGTCGAGATGGAGCTTGGCTTCCCTCGAACAGCAATCGTTCATGAGTCCTTCTCGGGTCAGTTCCTAGGGTGCCGTGGGGACCCCACCCCCAGGCCGAGATGCTTCGTCGACTGACGCGACTACGCATCGGCTCACGGCTGTGTTCGCTCGCCTGTCGTCCGCTCGCGAGACCGCGCGCGCTTTCGCAAACGGAGAGTGCGCTTCAACTCGCACAGATCACAGTGAATCGAGCGCGGGTGGCGCGGGCAGCGCTCGAGGATACCCATGCGAGACAGCACGAAGTCGTATTTGATCGGGTCCGCGGGATCGAGCCGGGCCAGCGCGCGGGTTATCTCCAACGCCATGCCCCAGCCCGGTGTCCTGCGCCTCGCCCAGCCGAGATGAAGTCCGATGCGAGCGATGTGGGTATCGAGCGGAATCACCAGCCGGGATGGAGAAATGAACTTCCAGATTCCCAGATCGATGCCGTCGTCGGGTCGCACCATCCACCGGAGGAGCATGTTGAGTCGTTTACAAGCGCTACCGGTTCTTGGGCTAGGGAAGAAGTAACGCACGCCGGCCGAACGAGGAAGCGTCCCCGACCCGTACAGCCCGCCTTGATCCAGGGTGAGCGCAGCCTCCGAGAATCGCACCAGGGCAGACTCGATCCCCTCTTCCGGATCGTAACACTCGCGAAAAAAAGCTCCGACGGAACCGAACCGTTCCATCATCTGGCGGGCAAAATAGAGCAGGCAGACGACGTCTCGGCCGGTCGTCCAGCGATGACGAAAGTCGACGAAGAGCTCCAAGTGATGACGAGGCTCGATGGACCGTGTGAACGCCGCCGGCTGCGGACCGATGCGAGTGAGAAGCCGCTCCACACTGGTTCGGATGGTCGTGACGTTTCCATAGGCTAGGGTGGAAGCAACGAGCGCCACGACCTCGCGATCGTCGGTGCGGTGAAACCGTCTCGGGAACTCGAGGGGGTCGGAGGAGAGGTAGCGAGCATCGTAGCGAGAACGCAAGGCCTCCAATCCCGAGCGCAGTCGGGTCAGCTTTTCGGCCCGCAAAAGCGCTTCTCCGGATCCGGTCTAGCGGGTCTCGTCGGAAGCCTGCCAGACGATGCGGCCTCCCACGATCGTGGTGACCGGGCCTCCCAGGAGCTCCAGACCTTTGAACGGAGTGTTGCGTGCCTTCGATCGGAATGACTCCGGCTGAACGGTCACCCGTCGTCTGACGTCCAGAATCGTGATGTCGGCATCCGCGCCGACTGCGAGGCTTCCCTTGTTGAAGCTGTTGAGCTTGTTGAGGCCGAGAACCTGCGCCGGTCGCGCAGAGAAGAGCTCGACGAAACGAGAGAGCGTGATGATTTCCCGGCTCACCAGCCGATCCAAGCACAGCGACACGGCGGTCTCCAAGCCCACGACTCCGAACGCAGCCTGATCGTACTCGACGCACTTGTCGTCGACGTGATGGGGAGCATGGTCGGTAGCGATGGCATCGACCGTCCCGTCGGCGAGACCCTGGAGGAGCGCCTGCTGGTCTGCCTCCGAGCGCAGCGGAGGCATCATCTTGGTGTTGGTGTCGTAGCCTTTCACCGCTTCGTCGGTGAGAAAGAGATGATGTGGTGTCACCTCGCAGGTTACCGCCAATCCCCTGCGTTTGGCTTCCCGAACGGCCTCTAGCGCGCCGCGCGTCGATACGTGCGCGATGTGGAGTCGAGCTCCGGTGAGCTCGGCAAGGATCACGTTTCGCCGCACCGCGATTTCCTCCGAGGCGGAAGGGATCCCTCGCAGGCCAAGTGAGGTGGACCAGAACCCTTCGTGCATGCTTCCGCCGGGATGGAGCGCCGGGGTCTCGCAGTGCTCGATGATGGAAACGTCGAACAAGGTGGCATACTCCATCGCGCGCCGCATCAAGAGAGGGTTCTCGACAGGGTGGCCGTCGTCGGAGATGGCCACCGCCCCCGCCGCCACCAGCTCGCCGATGTCGGTGAGTTGCTTTCCCTGAAGCCCCTTGGAAATCGCCGCGACCGGGTAGACGGTGACCTTCCCTACCTCGCCGGCGCGACGTAGAACATATTGGGTCACGGCGGCGGTGTCGTTTACGGGGGAGGTGTTGGCCATGGCCGCCACGGCGGTGAAGCCTCCGGCCGCAGCGGCCGCGGTGCCACTCTCGATCGTCTCCTTGTGCTCGAATCCGGGCTCACGGAGATGGACATGCATGTCGATGAGACCAGGGGTCACGATGCACCCGCTGGCATCCAGGACCTTCGCGCCGCTGGCCGCGAGCCCGGGACCTACCGCGGCGATGCGGCCATCCTCAACGAGCACGTCGGCCGTCCCGTCCCGCTTGGACGTGGGATCGATGACGCGTCCTTTCTTAACGAGAAGGCGCATGATCCTCCTCGCTCGTTCCGCCCGCCAGGAGGTAGAGGACGGCCATGCGAATGGCGACTCCGTTCGCCACTTGATCGAGAATCACGGAGTGGGGGCCGTCGGCGAGCGCGGAGTCGATTTCGACACCCCGGTTCATGGGACCGGGATGCATGAGAATGACGTCGGACCGCGCGCGCGCCAGTCGCTCGGGGGTCAGTCCGAAGAGGCGAAAGTACTCGCGGGCGGAGGGAAAATCGTTTCCAGCCAACCGCTCGGTTTGGATGCGCAACATCATCACCACGTCCGCTCCTTCGACCGCTTCGTCCACCGTTCGGGCAACCCGCGCTCCCAACCGTTCGAGTCCGGGAGGCATGAGCGTGGGGGGGCCGGCGAGAACGACGTCGGCTCCGACTTTGCCCAACAGCCATAGATTCGAGCGCGCCACCCGGCTGTGAAGGATATCCCCGACGATAGCAACGCGGAGTCCCTCCAGTCTGCCCTTTCGCTCGCGGATGGTGAAGGCGTCCAGGAGTGCTTGCGTTGGATGCTCGTGCATCCCGTCACCTGCGTTCACTACCTTTGATTTGCACATGCGGGCGATGAAATGGGGTGCACCGGAAGAGGCATGTCGAACCACCAGGA
>JBOGJF010000655.1:0-4003 GCA_050747785.1 Vicinamibacteria bacterium | reverse complement strand
GCATCGTCCTCTCCCAGAATTCCGACCAGCAATGGTTCGCCGCCGAGGCTGTGGAGGTTGTGAGCCACGTTCGCGGCGCCGCCGAGATGAAAGCTGTGACCGGAAACCTCGACCACCGGTACCGGTGCCTCGGGCGAAATGCGCGACACCGTTCCCCACACGAACTCGTCCAGCATGAGATCGCCAACGACGACGACCTCCTTACCTCGGGCGGCTCGCAGAATCGCGGCGGCGCGCTTTGCGGTGATGCTCAAGAAACGGTCCCTCGTCGACGATCCTCCCGAGCGTTCGGCTCCAAGACGATCGGAATGGCGATGGCGAAAAGAAAGAGCATCAGGAACTCCGAATCACCGAAGTTGTACTCGAAGAGACCGGCCGTCATACCAGCCACCAGAAGGGCGAGGGATCCAGCCGCCAGCGCCCGTTCGCGCGTTCCGGGCGGCCAGACGCGAAAGGACTGAATCGTCCCCGCAATCCCCAACGTGATCAGCCAGAGCCAGGCCACGAGGCACGGCAGACCGCGCTCGGCCGCGATCTGGACAATATTATTATGGAGGTGGATGTTCTGGAGCTCGGGAGCGCCCTCCCGTCGGTAAATGGGATAGACGGGTGCCACCATGTTGGGACCGACGCCGAGCCACGGATGATTGGCCGAAATGTCGATGCCGCTCTCAACCATATACACGCGGTCGCGCCCCGATCGGTCGGGCTCGATGAGAGTGCGCACACGGGTCCGAACGCTGTCCGGTACCAGAGCGAAGGTCCCTATCAGGAGGATAGGTACGGCGACCAAGAGGCGTCGGTCACGGAGAAAGCACAACAGGCTCGCGGACACCAACAATCCGATCCATGCGCTGCGCGTCAAAGAGAGAGTGAGCGCCGTCAGAATAATCGTCAGGCTGGCGACCAGGAACATCCGCCGTTGCCGTGCGAAGAGGAGCTGAGCTAACGCCAGGACGCTCACGCCCATGAGAAGCCCGGAGAACGTCATGTAGTGACTCATGAAGCCGCGGATGCGATGGTTGATGTCCCCGAGCTCGCCGACAAAATACTGCCAGAGCGCGAACAGAGCGCATACGTCGGCCACCACGATGAGGACGAGCACCAATCGTTCCAGGGTTAGGGTGGGTTTCCGTTGGATCCCGCTCACGAGCAAGTAGGGAACGGTCAGCAAGAAGAGCTTCCTCACAGCGCCGAAGCTTTCGGTCGGATCGAACGAAAAAACAGCCGAGGCGATGCTGAAAAGAGCGAAGAGCCCGATGGGCCAGTCGAGCGGCAATCGTGCGACCTCGGCTCTGCCAGTGGCCAGCTGGTACAGCCAGAGAACGAGCACGAACGCGAGGACGATTTGGGAGGCGGCGATTGAGATCTGGATGAGAGCCAACCAACAACCGATCGCGACAACGAGCGTGGACTCACGGCCGGCGAGCTCGGCGACTCGGTTGGTGCCTTCGAGCGTCGAAGCCGTCGCTTTCATCGTCTTTCATTAGTACGCGCCGGGCCCGCCGTCTGGCTCGCTCGAGTCCCGAAACTCACGTACTTTGGCCTGCTGGCCTGTCCTTGGCTTCTGCGGTGACTGCTTGCACGGCTTGCTCCGAGAGAAGCGAATGGGTTGCTTCGATCACGCTTTCCACGGAAAGCTCGGTGAGGCACTCGAGCTGTTTCGGATTGGCGCACCATTTTCCGTGACAAGGGCTGCAATCGAGTCCCGCCCAGAGCGTCCGGTGTGGCACGCGCCAGGGATGCCAGCGTTTGGGATCCGAGGAACCGAAGATGCCCACCACCGGCGTGCCGACCGCCGCCGCGACATGCATCGGACCGCTGTCGTTACCCACATAGAGGCGCGCGCCATCCATCAAAGCGACGAGCTCGCTCGAGGTTATGCCTGAAAGCACCGGGAATTCACCCGAGAACGAATCGGCAAGGCGAGAGGAGGCAGGCAGGCACACCACAAACGATAACCCGGTTTCCTTGCTCAGCCGCCGGCTGAGGTCGACGAACCGGCGCTCCGACCATTGTTTGGTCGCAAAGCTGGCGGTGGGCTGGAGAACGGCGTAGTTGTCCATCGAAATGCCTATTCCCTCGAGCCGCTTCGCGAGCCGCTCTCGGGCACCCTTCGGGACTCGCAGCTGGAGCGATAGATCGCGCACCGGCAGACCGAGCGAGGCAACCAGCGACGCTTGGGCGTGAACCGTGTGGACGGCCGAGGGGTCGGAGAAGACTTCTTGCGGGCGGGGCGCCGTGACGGTGTAAAGGAACCGAAACCGGTAGATGTCGCGACCTACCCGCACCGGTGCTCCCGACGCCGCGGTCAGCCAGGCGCTGGTCGGCCCTCCGTGGAAGTTAATGACCGCGTCGAATCCCTCCCTCCGGAGCGAGCGCGCGAGAGCCATCTTGTCGATTGCCCGCCCGCCGAGAGGGAGCACTCGGTCGATCAACGGATGATCCTCGAACAGTTCGACCAACTCCTCGCTGAGGACGAGGCAAAGCTCGGAGTCGGGAAGGCCGGCACGCAGGGCAGCCAGGGCGGGAGTCATCAACACGGCGTCGCCCATCGAGCGCAGACGAAGGCAGAGTATGCGACGGAGCTCGCCGGTGTGACTCAAGAAGTCGACTTCGTATCTGACTGCTCGATGGTGGCCTCGTCGACGAGCATAATGGGGATGTCGTCCCGAATGGGATAGACGCGGAAGCACTTGCCGCACTTCAGGGCAGTACCTTGTTTGACGAGCTCGACCGGCGTCTTGCAAACCGGGCAAGCCAGAATCTCCAGAAGCTCGGGATGAATGGCCATGAAAGCAGTCTCGGATTCAAAAACTTATAGCAGGCCGCTCGGGCACGTGTCAATCTTGCACGCGGGGCCAGCAGGCCCGGCCGGGCGAAGCTCCGGGGCCCGCGAGGCGCCGCGTGAACCCGTGCTTCGATCGCCCTGCGTTGACAACCCTCGGCGCGGGTCCGATAATGGAACACGACGAGATTTTTGTGACCGCATGAAACGAAGCCACCCCACCGCTGGTGCCGTCCTGCTGGCCGCCGGCCTCGTCTCCCTGCTTCCCGTCGCTCCGACGCGGGCACAGGTCGATGCGACCGCCGACGCCTACTATTATTATTGTCTCGGTCGGATGCGCGAGATGGAGATGGATTCGACCGGGGCCCTGGAATACTACGGGCGCGCCGTCGAACGTGACCCCAACGCGGCCTACCTCCACCTCGCGATAGCCAATGTCTACAACAAGCTCAACAACATTCAGAGGGCGATCGCGAGCGCCAACCGGGCGGTCGAGCTCGACTCCGAGCTCGCCGGGGCTCACCGATTCCTGGCCAACGCCTATTTCCAGCTAGGCCGAAGCGACGGTCAAGCTACGGACGCCGGCGGCCTGCTCGATCTCGCCATCAACGAGTTCAAGGAGACGATTCGCCTGGAGCCCCTGGACGGCGAAAGCCGCCTTGGCCTGGCTCAGCTCTACCTTATGCGCGGCCAGACCGAGGAAGCGACCCGCCAGCTCGAACAACAGATCGCGAATGATCCGGACTCTTCCTACGCGCTCTATCTCTTGGCTCAGGTAAAGCGAGAGCAAGGACAAGCTCAGGAGGCCGCCGAACTGCTCCGCCGCTCGGTCGAAGCAGAGCCGCGCCACCAGCGGGCTCGGCTTTCCCTGGCCTCCCTGTATGAAGAGCTCGGGGAGTTCAACGATGCCGCCACCGTCTACCGACAAGCGCTCGATTTTTCTCCTCGCGACGCGGATCTGATGCTGCAGCTCGCCACCGCGCTGGCGCAGGCCGGCCGCATGACCGAGGCGGCGACCGAGTTCGAGAATGTGTTGGTGGCGGATCCCGATCGAACCGAGGCGCTCTTCGGTCTCGCCTTGGTGCGGCGAGACCTCAAGGAGCTAGACCAGGCGCAGGAGTTATTAAACGACCTCCTTGATTCGAATCCCGGACACATCGCGGGCCGATTCGCCCTGGTTGGCGTCTACGAGGACAAACGGGAGTACCACGAGGC
>JBOGJF010000654.1:0-1890 GCA_050747785.1 Vicinamibacteria bacterium | reverse complement strand
AGATTCTAGTCCGCTCATGAACGTCCCTCCCATTCTGACCTTCGACGGAGTCTCGAAGAGCTACCGCCAGGCGAGCGGAAGCGTGTTGCACGCGCTTCAAAGGGTCACCCTCCGGGTCGCTGCCGGTCGGAAGGTAGCCATCACCGGCCGGAGCGGGAGCGGGAAGTCGACGCTCCTGCACCTGGCGGCCGGGATCGATGTCCCCTCGGAGGGCAGCGTATCGTTTCTGGGCAGGAACCTTGCGTTGCTATCCGAACGCGAGCGCACGCTCCAGCGTCGGGAGACGATCGGGCTGGTGTTTCAATTCTTCCACTTGCTGCCGCACTTAACCGTCCGGGAGAACGTCGTCCTTCCTGGCTGGATCGCCGGGGACCTGGCGAGCGAGAGCGACGACCGCGCCAACGATCTCCTGGATCGGGTGGGCTTACGCGCTCGAGCCGGGGATCTCGTCGACAAGCTGAGCGGCGGCGAGATGCAGCGCGTGGCCATCTGTCGCGCCTTGCTGCGCCGGCCACGGTTGATGCTAGCCGACGAGCCAACCGGCAATCTGGACGACGAGAATGCGGTGACGGTCATGGGGCTTCTCATCCGCCTCGTCGAAGAGGAGCAAAGCACGTTGGTTTATGTCACGCACAGCCTGGAGCTCGCCGGTCTCGCCGACGAGACCTGGCGGCTCCACAGCGGCATCCTCGAGCCCTCGTGATCCGCTACTTCTTCCGGGATCTGCTCGCCCAGTTCCGATCCGGCCGGAGCCTGTTCGTGCTGAGCCTACTCGGCGTCGCACTCGGCGTCGCCTCCGTTCTCTCCATTCAGATCATCAACCTGAACGCGCTCGGCACGTTCCGGGGGAGCGTCCAGGCGATCAGCGGAGAGGCCGATCTCAGTGTGCTGGGTAGGACTCCTACGCTCTCCGAGGAGTTGTACCCACGGGTTCTTTCCGTCGCCGGCGTTCGAGCCGCGTGGCCGCTTTTCCGCGCCGAAGTCACCCTCACCGGACCCGGAGATGTCGACGGGGGGACCGATGAAGAGATCTCGAGAGCCTCGCTCGACGTCCTGGGCTTCGATCTTTTCGCTCCGTTGAGGCTTTCCTGGAAGGCGCCACCGGGAGAGCTCGCCGCCGCGCTCGCCGATCCCGGATGGATTGCCGTGACACCCGCTTTTGCGGAGGAGCAGGGGTGGCGGGTTGGCGATCGATTCGAGGTCGCGAGCGGCTCCCGCCGCGTCGAGCTCGTCGTCGGGGCGTTGGTGGATTTTCAGCAAGCGAGCGCGCTGGCGAGTCGCCGCCTCGCGGTGATGGACATCGCGCAGGCACAGAGCCTCTTGGGGCGGCGGGGGGAGATCCACCAGATCGATTTGCGCGTGGGATCGACGGAGGAAGTGGCTACCGTGGCCGCGGCTCTCGAGGAAACCCTCGGCCCGTCGGTGCGGGTTCTGACGCCGAGCCAACAGGAAGACCAGGCCGCGAACTTGTTGAGCTCGTTTCGCCTGAACGTCACCGCGCTCAGCTTGATCAGTCTCGTGGTGGGTGCCTTTCTCGTCTTCTCGAGCACGCAGGCGTCGCTGGTACGCCGTCGGGTCGGCTTCGGTCTGCTGCGTTCGCTGGGGGCGACGCGTGGACAGCTTCTGGCGCTCATCCTTGCGGAGACGGGATTCTTGGCGTTGCTCGGTGTGGCAGTCGGCATTCCCATCGGTTATCTGGCGGCCGTCTCCTATGTCGATCGCGTGAGCGCGACCCTCACCAACGTCTATTTGCTGGAACAGATCGAGACGCTCGTTCTGCCGGTGTGGCTCTTTCCTTTGGCAGCGGTCGTCGGGCTGGCGGGTGCGATGTTGGGAGCGATTTTCCCCGCTCTCGACATCAGCAGAAAAGATACCCGCGCGCTCCTCGCC
>JBOGJF010000653.1:0-6553 GCA_050747785.1 Vicinamibacteria bacterium | reverse complement strand
GCCCGCAGGCGCGAAGTCGCCGGAGGGCGAGCCGCGGGGGTGGGGCCCCGCGGCAGTGATAGGAGCCTGCGTGAAGCGCTTGAGCCCGGTCAGTAGCGCGGCAAGCCCAGTGCCCCCACCGATTGCCACGACGCGGAGACCGTAGATCACGTTGCCTCTCCTCTGTGGCGCTGGAGCCTAAGTAGTTTTCGGGAAGTCAGAGTTCAGTCGGCGGACGCCAAGAGCTGGGCAATCTCCGCCTCATCGCGCACCGCCATGAAATCCTCGTCGGCCTTCGCCAGCACGCGGTTGTATTGGTTTGCCTGGACCGCCTGCTTGAGATGGCGAGCCGCGTCGCCGCGATCGCCGTGGCGCGAATAGGCGGCGGCGAGACAATAGTGTGCGTGATCGCTCCCCGGCTCCATGTCCGTTGCTTTCGTTAGATACTTGATCGCGCGGTCGTACTCGCCTCGGTTGTGACAGAAGACGCCGTAGGCCACCATCTCCTCGAAGGAGCGTGGTGAGAAGGACGCCTTTCGTTGGCGGTCACAAATCGCAATGTACGCGTGCGCGCGATCCGCGATCTCCGGCTCTTCCTGGGACTCGGCCACGATAGCTTCGAACTGGCTTCGGGCGCGCTCGAGATCGCCCTTGTGCAGGACCCTCAAGGCCTTCTCGAAGGCGTCGATGGACTTGTTGTAAGCG
This sequence comes from Vicinamibacteria bacterium, assembly GCA_050747785.1. Classification (GTDB taxonomy): domain Bacteria; phylum Acidobacteriota; class Vicinamibacteria; order Marinacidobacterales; family DATDRI01; genus CBDANW01. The sequence goes on along the minus strand of JBOGJF010000653.1, from coordinate 5,869 downwards.
GTTTTGTCACTGGACTTCCGGGCCAGCTTCTTGCGCGGTCTCGGCCCCTCTTTGGAGCGACCGGTGGCCTTCTTTGCCATGGAACCTCCTATGAATCTCGCTTCCTCCCCCGCGGGTCGGGGTGCGCGAAATGATGCCGGGACGGCCCGAGAACATTCGAGTTCAAAAGGCGTGTTACTAAGAAGTCGATTAGCCTGGTGGTTGGGATCCAGGTCAGGAGACGATTATAGGATGCGGCCGAAGATCGGTCAAACCGCGGTCCTCTCCCTCGTCGGAGACTCAGTCGTCCTCCGGGCGAAGGAGCCGACGATAGAGGAGCCGCGAGGGGAGCCCAGTCTCCTCGGCAAGGACCTTGACCGCCTCCCGCCGCTTGAGTCCCCGGGCGGTGAGCGCCGAGAAACGCTTCTGCAACTCGCCCGCCGGCAGAGAAGATGTCATTCTGCGCGGGGCGCCCTCGATCACCAGCGTGAGCTCGCCGCGCGGGGCCTTCTCGCGGACCCATGAGGCGAGGTCGGCAAGCGATCCCGCCCGGTGCTCTTCATGAATCTTGGTGATTTCCCGGGCAAGGAAGGCCCGTCGCGGTCCCAGGCGCTCTGCGAGCTCCTCGAGCAAGGCGCGAGCGCGTTGCGGAGACTCGAAAAGAACGGCGGTGCGGGTGCTCGTGACGAGCGACTCGATGGCTTGGACTCGCGCCGAGCCCCGGCGAGGCAAGAAGCCATAGAAGCAAAAGCTTGAGGTGGGGAGACCGGAGACCGAGAGCGCGGCGAGTACGGCGCTTGGACCGGGGACGGCGCGCACGGGAATTCCCTTTTCTCGAGCCGCGGCAACCAGGCGATAGCCGGGATCGGAGACACCCGGCGTTCCGGCGTCGGAGACGAGAGCGATGTCGTCTCCCCCCTCGAGCCGAGAAGCGAGCTCGGGGGCGCGGGTCTTTTCGTTGTGCTCGTGGTAGCTAATGGTTCGGGTCTTGATGCCGTGGCGCGCCAAGAGCCCTCGCGTCGTGCGAGTGTCTTCGCAGGCGATGAGGGCGACCGACCGGAGCACTTCCAGTGCGCGCAGAGAGATGTCACTCAAATTGCCTATGGGGGTGGCGACGACGTAAAGAGTTGCCGGCATCTCGAGGGGTCCACGGACGGCCGAAACTAGCATAGTGGGTTCCGAGCCTCAACTTGATGGGCCGGAACTCCTTGCCTCACTTTGACATCCCGGGGACCGCTATGTTAGCCTCCTCACGCCAGGAAGCCATAAAAGTTATTGCCCAAGGATCCCCACACCATGAGCCGTCCCGCCATTTCGGTTTTTTTTCCCGCTTATAACGATGCCGGCACGATCGCCAGCATGGTGTTGACGGCCCGCCTCGCCGCCCGCGAGCTGACCGACGATTTCGAGATCGTGGTGGTGAACGACGGGAGCGGCGATCACACCCAAGCGGTTCTCGGGGAGCTCGCGAGCCTCATCCCCGAGCTACGCGTCGTGCAGCACGCCAAGAACCGTGGCTACGGTGGTGCCCTCCGGACCGGATTCGCCTCGGCCGCGAAAGAGCTCATCTTCTACACCGATGGTGACGCCCAATACGATCCGCGGGAGATGAAGGCACTGGTCGATGCTTTCGACGAAGACGTCGATTTCGTCAACGGCTACAAGATCGGGCGATCGGATCCCCTTCACCGGATCCTCATCGGGAGAATCTACCACTGGACGGTGCGCCTGGCATTCGGCCTTCGGTTGCGAGACGTCGACTGTGACTTTCGTCTCTTCCGCCGGCGCATTTTCGATCGCGTGGAGCTCACGAAGTCGAGTGGAGTCATTTGCGTCGAGATGATGAAGAAAGTGCAGGACGCCGGGTTTCGCATTCGAGAAGTACCGGTCCACCACTATCATCGCGCCTACGGGAAGAGTCAGTTCTTCAACCTCCCCCGCGTCATTCGAACGCTGTTCGATCTCGGTCGACTCTGGATCGATCTGGTCGTACGCAAAGTCCACCTCAAGCGTCATTCCGTCACTTCCTCGGAGCAGGAGGCCGTCACTTCCTCGGAGCAGGAGGCCGCTCGGGACCGGCAGAGAATGGTATCGTAGCCGGTTCCCGCCTTCCGCTGAGATAGGCCTCGGTATGACGGAAATGAACGAGCGCTACCGGGAGCTCTTCGCTGGCAAGAGCGTTCTGATCACCGGCGGTCTTGGCTTCATAGGAAGCAACCTGGCGCGCCGCCTGGTGGATCTGGAAGCGGACGTCCTGCTGGTCGACTCCCTCATCCCGGACTATGGCGGCAACCTCTACAACGTCAAGGGATTGGAGCCGAAGCTCAAGATCAACATCGCCGATGTTCGCGATGTGAACGGGATGCAGTACCTCCTGCGGCATCAGGATTTTCTCTTCAACTTTGCGGGCCAGGTCAGTCACATCGACAGCATGGAGGATCCGGAGACCGATCTCGAGATCAACTGCCGCAGCCAGCTCTCGATTCTGGAGGCTTGCCGCAAGGGAAACCTCAAGGTCCGAATCCTGTACGCGAGCACGCGCCAGATTTACGGCCGCCCGGTGAAGCTCCCCGCCGACGAGAGTCATCCGATTCGCCCGACCGACGTCAACGGCGTTAACAAGGCGGGTGGTGAGATGTATCACCGCCTGTATCATCAGGTCTACGGGCTACGGACGACGTCCCTGCGGCTCACGAACACGTATGGTCCCCGCCAGCTCGTCAAGCACAACCGGCAAGGCTTCGCGAGCTGGTTCATCCGCCAGGCCGTACGCAAAGAGCAGATTCTGCTCTTCGGCGACGGAAGCCAGAAGCGAGACTTCAACTACGTCGACGACGTGGTCGATGCCTTCTTGAGGGCGGCCATCTCGGAGAAGTCGGTCGGCGAAAGCTATAACTTGGGAGCGAGCCCGCCGGTAAGTCTGCTGGAGTTCGTGAAGACGCTGCTCGAGGTCTCGAATGGCGGTGGTGGCTACAAGATGGTTCCCTTTCCCGACGAGCGGAAGCGCATCGATATCGGTGACTTCTACAACGACTTCGGCAAGATCCGGCAAGAGCTGGGGTGGGAGCCGCAGGTAAGCCTTCGCGAGGGTCTGGCGCGAACCGTGGACTACTACCGACGGAATATCGATCATTATCTTGACTAAGGTGGCCGACCCAGCCGTACCCTTCGTCGACCTCTCCGCTCAGCACCAGAGCCTGGCCGCGGAGATCCGTGGCGCGCTATCGCGGGTGATGGAGAGCGGTTGGTTCATTCTCGGACCCGAGGTCGAAGCCTTCGAGCGGGAGTTCGCGCGCGTGGCGGGAACGACGCAGGCCGTTGGGGTGGCTTCGGGAACCGATGCCCTCATGCTCTCGCTCTGGGCGCTCGGTGTCGGCCCCGGAGACGAGGTGATCACCTCGCCGCTCACGGCGGCCTTCACCGCACTCGCCATCAGCCGAACCGGTGCGCGGCCGGTATTCGCCGACGTCGAACCGAGAGACCTGACGCTCGCTGCCGGATCGGCCGCGGAGAAGATTACCCCGCGTACGAAGGCGCTCATTCCCGTCCATCTCTACGGAAACGTCTGCGACATGGAGGCTCTCATGGAGGTCGCCCGCAGGGCGGGTATCGCCCTCGTCGAGGATGCCTGCCAGGCGCACGGTGCCAGGCTGGGAGATCGGCCTGCCGGAAGTTGGGGCGCGACGGGCTGTTTCAGTTTTTATCCGACGAAGAACCTGGGTGCCCTGGGAGACGGGGGTCTGATTGCGACGAACGACGAGGCGCTCGCGAGCCGTCTCCAACGTCTCCGAAATGGAGGGCAGGAAAACCGCTACGTGCATCAGGAGGTCGGATTCAATAGCCGCTTGGACGAGCTGCAGGCCGCGGTACTACGCGCCAAGCTGCCGCACCTCGCCGCCTGGAACGAGCGACGGCGCGCTCTGGCGTCACTCTATCGTGAGCTTCTGGAGAAGGCTCCCCTGACATGGGTCGAGCCGCGGCGAACGGCGGGGCCCGCTTGCCACTTGATGGTGGCGCGCGTCCCAGAGCGGGATCGATTGCAGGAAGCCTTGCGGGACTCGGGTGTGCAAACCCTCGTCCATTATCCGATCCCAGTCCATCTCCAGCCGGCCTATCGGGACTTGGGACAGCCTAAAGGCTCGTGCCCGGAGGCGGAGCGAGCCGCCGGAGAAATCTTGTCGTTACCTCTTTACCCGGAGCTCCGCGATTCGCAAGTCGAACGAGTCGCGCGGGAAATATTGAAGTTCTATCGATAGGCCTTTCGTTCCGATGGCGCAAAGGAAAAAACGCATCGGCATTTTGACCGGGGGAGGCGACTGCGCCGGATTGAACGCGGTGATCCGCGCGGTTTTCCGGACCGCCTACAACACGGGCTGGGACGTCCTCGGCATCGAGGAAAGCTTCGGCGGACTCCTCGACACGAAGAAAACCAAGCTCCTGAGTCCCAGAGACGTTCGCGGCATCCTTCACACCGGCGGCACGATACTCGGTGCCAGCAATCGAGGACATCCTTTTCGCTTTCCCGTGGAAACTCCGTCCGGAGTCGCCTATCAAGATCGCTCCAACGACGTGGTCCGGAACTTTCGCGCCTTGAAGCTCGACGGGCTGGTGGTGGTGGGCGGAGACGGTACGCTTGCCATCGCGCTCGGGCTCCATCGTAAGGGGCTCCCCGTCGTCGGTGTCCCTAAGACCATCGACAACGATCTGTCCGGCACGGTGGTGACGTTCGGCTTCGATACTGCGGTCAGCGTGGCCACCGAGGCGCTGGACCGATTGCACACGACCGCTTCGAGCCATCGGCGCGTCATGGTGCTGGAGGTCATGGGACGTAACGTGGGTTGGATCGCGCTTTACGCGGGTGTCGCGGGGGGAGCGGACGTGATCTTGATACCGGAGATTCCTTTCCACATCGACACCGTCGTGAAAAAAATCCAGGAACGCAACCGCCTGGGGCGCAACTTCAGCATCGTCGTCGTCGCGGAAGGTGCCCTACCAGCGGGCGGCAAGAAGATGTACCGTGAGAAGGCGGAGGGAGGATACGAAGGAAGGTTGGGCGGCATTGGGGAGCGGGTCGCGGAAGAGATTCAGAAACGCACGAAGCAGGAGTGTCGCGCTCTCGTCCTGGGGCACCTTCAGCGCGGAGGGCAACCCACGAGCTTCGATCGAGTCCTCGGCACGCGATTCGGCTCGGCGGCCGTGCGTCTGGCCAAGGAAGGTCAGTGGGGCAAGATGGTGGCCCTCGCCCCTCCCAATATCGTTTCCATTCCTCTAGAGAAAGCCGTTGCGAAGTTGAAATGCGTCCCCGAGGAATCCGATGTCATCCGCGCTGCCCGGGATCTGGGAATTACCTTCGGCGAGCCGGTCAGTGAAATCTCGACGGGCGGCTGCGAGTAGTGAGTCGAGGGCCATCCCAGAAAGTCGGCGTCTCGGCCCTCTAACTAACCCATTAGGAACCAGTCAGTTATGGCCCACTTTTTCCTTGACTTGTACCTAATATACACCTATAATATACACCTATAATTTTCCCGCGTGCCTCTTGGCAATAACCCATTCATGCTAAAGGAGTAAGTGCCATGTCCTTCCCGCCCGAAGCCACTCTCGAGATAGAGAAGGGTCTTCCCCCGAGCGATGTCGACCGACGCCTCGTCGCGGCCGCCCGCGTGCACCGCCGGGTGGAGTCCGTCTTGTGCTTCTATCTCCAGGAGGTGGAAGACCGACGGCTCTACCTGCAATATGGTTTCGCCTCGACCGTCGACTACGCCCGTGAAAGACTGGGCTTCGAAGAGCGCAAGACCCGCTCGCTGGTGCACATGGCCGAGCGTCTGGAAGAGCTGCCTCGGTTGGAGAAAGCATTTCGCCGCGGCGATATTCCGTGGACCAAGGCGAGGGA
>JBOGJF010000652.1:0-2364 GCA_050747785.1 Vicinamibacteria bacterium | reverse complement strand
TCAGGTTCTGCTGCAAGTAGATGGCGGTCAGCTTGAGGAGCTCGGGTGTGGCATCGCTATCCGCGGTTTGAAGGATCGCGCGCCACTGGAGGAAGCGTCCCGTGGGGCTCGTGATCTGCTCTCCCGCGGGGACGGTGTAGGCGGCGGACCAGTCGCTCCAGGTATTGTCGGGTTTGGACGAGTTACCGCTCCGAGTCTGGATCACGAGGCCGGTGCCCGCGCCGGTGCGGCCCTCCCAGCGGATCTTGCCCCAAGAGGAGACCGTGGTCGTGTCCTTGATCGGGGAGCGGTACTCACCTTCGGAGCGCCGGCCGGTGTCGAAGCGATAGATCTTGGCCGGATTCGACGTCGAAAAGTATATGGTGCGTCCATCATTGGAATGAATCGAGGTGACCTGATCGGCTTCCGCACGAAGCAGGAGGGAGCTCGTCTTGTCCTGCCGTACCAAGAAAATGCGGCCCTTCCTCCCGGTTCCGACCATGAGCCGATCGTCGCGTTCGAGCTTCAGACTGAGAGGGATGTCCTCGCGGGAGCTCCAGAGGCGTTCCGCCGAGCCCTCCGCGCTGACGCGATAGATACCGCCCCGCAGGCGGCCGTCAGCCGAGATAACGTCCGGAACCGATGCCGGGGCAGCGAACACGGTCACCGTCTCCGTGACGCCGACTTGCCCGACGGCTGGCGGAGCCACGGACATCGTTTCCGGAGTCGGTATCGAACTCGGCACGGATGCCGGGGCCGCGGCGGCGTTGTCCTCGTTGACGGTCGCGGCAAAAACGTTCCCCCGCGTGTCCACCAGCAGAGAACGGACTTCCCGAAACGGGGTATCGAATAGCACGGACACCCGATCGCTGGAATCGATCTTGAAGACCAAGCCGTTCGAGTCGCTACCGGCGTAGATGTTTCCATCGGCATCGATGGCGAGGCACATGAGGTGCGTCTCTTGGCTGGCAAAGAGCACTTCACTATTGCCGGAAGGAGTCACGCGGTAGAGATTGCCTTGATCGCCGGCCGCGACGAGCAGATTGCCGGCCGGATCAAAGGCTAGCGCCCAGATGTACCGGTCGTCGGGATCGAAGAAGACTTCCTGCTCACCCCCGGCAGCTATCTTGTAGACGCGTCCTCGAGGGGAAGTGGCCGCGTAGAGGTTGCCCTGCCGATCCAACGCCAGCCCATGGACTTCGAGCTCGTTGGTATCGAGCAGGACCGAGCCATTGCCCTGGGAATCGATCTTGTAGATCTTGCCCTCGTTACCGCTCCCCACGTAGAGGTTGCCCTGGGCGTCCGATACCAGGCTCCAGAAGAATGGGTCGGTTCCCTCGTACAGGCTTCGGGTCGCGGGAGCCAGGCTGATGACGCCGTCACTCGATATGGACAAACCCTCCACCTCTCCCGCCAGAAAGTCGCCCTGACCCTCGAGGTTCCAGAAGATGGGCAGCCCCGCCAAGACGGTGCTCACGAGAGGAAAGCCCAGCAAGAACGCGATCACCAGCGGGCGAAAACGAAGGCGCATCTATCTCAGTCCTTTCCTGTGCGGGATTGGATGCCGCGAGCGCGGCCCGGCACTAATTTAGGAAATTCCCTACCGTTATCTCGAGCTGGCGAGCACCGCTGACGCTGTAATCGGTGACGAGCTCGTACTCCCAGAGCGTCGAGGTGCTGATGGGGATGTAGCTGGCACTCGATCGGTCGGCCTGCAAGACGTTCATGACGCTCGGGGGCAGGGAGGAGAGGTACTCTCCTGCAACGATCGCCCCTTCGCGGTCGGGCCGCATCAGTTTCACGTACAGACGGTTGTTCTTTCGCAGACTGTTGAGGGCTCGAATCAATTGATCCAGATTGTTGGGCTCGAAACCATCGCGAGACTCGCGCCTTTCCAGTCCGGAGATAGTAGTGGCGTCCGCCACCAGCAGCGTGAGCGTTCCCTCTCCGACGTTTGCCGGGATTTCCACGTCGACCGTCTCCAGGATCTCCTCGCCACGGTAGGAACGCAGCAAGAGCTTCAATGGCACCGTGCCGCCGGGCGCGACGCGGTCCGTGTCCAGCCACGCGCGCGCCAAGCGGGCGGTCTCCGGGCTCTCGGTGGCCTCGATCGAGACCTCCATCGAACGGATGTCCACCGGCTCGAAATCGTTGGTCATCAAGTAGGATAGTGGCGCCGCCGCCATGGCCGACGCCGAGAGCGCCGGTTGGTCGTTGGCGAAGACATCCTCGATGTGCACCCGCCGGTCCTCGTCCATGGAGATCCAGGCCGATACCTTCACGGTCTGCGTACCGAACTCCCGCTCGGTCGTCTGCAGGATGGACATGAGCGATATGTATGCAAGGATCGGAGAGAACAGCTCGTCATGGACCAGACCGAGCTGG
>JBOGJF010000651.1:0-9428 GCA_050747785.1 Vicinamibacteria bacterium | reverse complement strand
CCTCCGGCATGTCGCGGGCTCGCAGCACGCCGAGATCGCGAAGCTTGAAGGTGACCGGCATTCCGTCTACACAAGGGAGCTCCTCGGTCAGGGCGTAACCGAGTCCCATGTGGATCGACCCCTCGATCTGTCCCGCGCACAGATCCGGGTTGACCGCACGACCGACATCGTGCGCGGCCACGAAGCGCTCGAGACGGCCGTCCTTGCCGAGAATGCACACCTGCGTGGCGTAGCCGAAAGCGGTGTGGGTCTTGATCCTTTCGACGGGCGCGCCGAGGGCGGTGGTGTCTTCGACGAGACAGTCGGCCGCATAAACCTCGCCAACTAGATCGGAGAGAGACTTCCCTCGATCGAGATCGGCGCGGAGCTTCTCGGCTGCGCTCAGAACTGCCCGGCCCCCAAAAAGAGTTGCCCGGGAGCCGGTCGTCTGGCCGCAATCGAGGGCATAGGTCGCATCGACCTTCGGGTGGAAAACCGAAGCCGGTAGTCCGGTCGCCTCCACCGCGAACTGAACGAGCACGGTCAGGAGCCCCTGGCCCATCTCCGTGTATCCGTTGTAGAGCGACACCGTCCCTTCGGGCTCGACCACTAAGCGGGCCTTGCCCCATTCCTTGGCACCGTTGCCGATACCGCTGTTCTTGATGCCGCACGCGATACCCACCGCGTTTCCCGCTCGGAGCGCGTCGTAATAGATGTCCTTTACCGCTTCCAAGGTTTTCTTGACCCCGACCGATTTTTCCAGAACTTGGCCGGTGGCAAAGATGTCGCCCACCTCGACCGCGTTGCGCCAGCGCATCTCCCAGCCATCGAGACCGACCTTCTTCGCCAGGAGATCGATGGCTCCCTCGATGGCGAACGCCGCCTGGTTGGCGCCGAACCCGCGCATGGCACCACAGGGTGGGTTGTTGGTGTAGACGGCCAGGGACAAGACATCGACATGCGGCACTCGGTAAGGTCCGCAGGCATGGCCGGCGGCGCGCTCCAGGACCTTACTCCCGACGCTCGCGTAGGCACCCGAGTCACCCACCATTCTCGCTTTGACCGCGGTCAGCCGCCCTTGGTCGTCACACCCCGCGGTGAGATGAATCGTAATCGGGTGGCGCTTGGGGTGAAGGCGGATCGACTCTTCGCGGTTGAGCGTGAGCTTGACCGGTCGACCGGTAAGATGCGCCAAGAGCGCGGTCTGCGCTTGGATCGACATGTCTTCTTTACCACCGAACGCCCCACCGTTGGGGATGAGCTCGACGAATACTCGCTCTTGCGGCACTCCGAGAAAAGAAGCTACCTGCCGTCGGTCGTCGAAGATTCCCTGTCCCTGGGTGGCCAGATACAGGCGGCCGTCAGGGAGAGGCTCGGCGAGCGCGGCTTCCGGCTCGAGGTAGAGGTGCTCGATGCGCTGGGTCTGCCAGGTCGCGGAGACGACATGGGCGCTCGTCGCCAGGGCCGTCTCGGCGTCACCTCGGCGAATCTCCGAGCGAGAGAGGATGTTGTCCGGTTTGTGGGGATTGACGGTGGGGGCGCCGGGTTTCATGGCCGCCTCAGGATCGACGACGGGGGGCAGCACCTCGTAGTCCACTTCGACGAGCGCCGCCGCCCGTCGCGCGGTGAGCTTATCCTCCGCGGCGACCGCCGCGAGCACGTCGCCGACCGACCTTGTTTCTTCGCCTTCGGCGACGAAGCCCGGCCAGTCGTTATAGAGCAATCCGTACCAGCGATTCCCGGGAACGTCCTTGGCCGTGGCAACGGCGACCACGCCGGGTAACGCTCTCGCTTTGGAGGTATCGATACGCCGGACGCGAGCGCGGGCGTGCGGCGACAGCGTGACCGCACCGTGCAACAGTCCCGGGCGCGTCAGGTCGTCGACGTAGGGCCGGCTTCCCAACGCCATGGCCTCACCGCTGACGCGCTGGAGCGATTGGCCGACCCTGCCGTCGGTCTTGGGCTCTGGAATCGGCTCGCCGCGCTTCGCCTTCGCCATCAGCTCGACGGCGTCGATGATCTTGACGTAGCCCGTGCAGCGGCAAAGGTTGACGTCGATGGCCTTGGCGATGTCCTGGCGAGTCGGAGTCGGATTCTGATCGACGAGGTGTTTGGCACGAAGAAGAATTCCGGGGATGCAGAACCCACACTGCATCCCAGCGGCCGCCACGAAGGCTCGCGAGAAGAGCTCGCGCTCGCGGCCGGTGATCCCTTCCAGAGTGAGGATCTCCTTCCCCCCAACCTTCTCCGCCGGGATGGCACACGTCACCTTGGGGTTGCCGTCGATCAACGCGAGGCAGCAACCGCACTGGCCTTGTGGCTCGCACCCGTCCTTGGTGGAGCGGATCCCGCACTGATCGCGCAGAGCGTGGAGCAAGGACTCGCCCGGACGGGGCTCGATGGTGCGAAGGCGACCGTTGAGAATGAGTTGGACGCTCATCCGATGACTCGTTCTTATCGACTCAATCAAGAGGGCGACGCACGACCTGCCCGGCGCGGACTCCGGTGAGATGGGAGTCCTCGACCGCCATTTCGCCGCGCACCATGACGTGCACGATACCCTCGGGATAGGAAACGGGATCTTCGTAGGTGGCAGTGTCTTTGATCGATGCCGGATCGAAGACGACGAGATCGGCGGCGAACCCGGGTCGCACCTCTCCGACCTCGACAAGATTCATCGCCCGGGCCGCCTGACTGGTGAGCTTTCTCACCATCTCCGGCAACCCGATGAGCTTTTTCTCCCGGACGTAGCGTGCCAGAAAACGGGGAAAAGTACCGTAGGCTCGCGGGTGCGGTCGAGCTCCGAGCAATGCGTCGGTGCAGCCGTTCAAAAACGGCAGGGGCAGGAATTTTTCCACGACGTCCTCACTCTGGGAGTGGGAGACCATGCCGACTCCCAATCCCTCGCTTTCCAATAGATCGAGGGCGAACTCGAGCGGGTCCTTTCCGGCCTGCCGAGCCCCCTCCGCAACGCTCTTCCCGAGGAGCTCGGGATGCCGGCCGCTCGTAATGTCGCTAATGACGATACCCTCCGGGCCCGTCCACGTCCAAAATGAATCCCAGTTGGAAACGCCTTTCCTCTCGATGTCTTGACGCAACTTTTTCCGAGAGGCCGGGTCGCGAAGTCTCTCCAGTGTCTTGGCTGGCCCACCGTCGTGCGCCCAGGGCGGCAGAATCGCCCCGAAGAGGGTCGAGCCGGCGGCGTAGCAGTATTGGTCTCCCGTGACCGACACGCCCTGAGCACGCGCTTCTTCGATACGCGCGACGACGGCACCGGCTCGAGCGAAATTCTCGCGCCCCGCGATCTTCAGGTGAGAGATGTGGACGGGACATCGCGAGCGCACGCCAACTTCCATCATTTCGTCGATGGCGCGCTCGATCAAGTCGGACTCGCTCCGCATGTGGGCGACCAGTGGAGCTCTTCGCGGTGCCAAGACCTGCCCCAGGGCCACCAACTCGTCGGTGTCGGCGAAGCAGCAAGGTGGATAGATGAGGCCGGTGGACATCCCGAGTGCGCCCTCCTCCAGAGCCCGGGCCAACTCCGCCGTCATCTTCCCGAGCTCGGCAGGCGTCGGCTTTCGGTTGTCGCGACCCATCACGTACGTGCGCAGCGTTCCGTGCGGAACGAGGTAGGCGACATTGAGAGCGGGTTTCGCTGCCTCGAGACACTTTAAATAGTCACGGACCCTTTCCCAACGCCATTCTTCCTCCGGCAGGCTGCCGAGGAGGCCGGACAACGCGCGTCGCGTGTCTTCGATGTGATGGGATCGGACCGGAGCCACGCTGATCCCGTCTTGACCGAAGACCTCGAGAGTGATCCCTTGTCGGATCTTCATGGGCAAGAGGGGCTCGGTGAAGACTCTCAAATCGGAATGAGAGTGCGTGTCGATGAAGCCGGGCGCAATGGCGAGATCCGAGCAGTCGATCTCGCGGTGACCCCGGAGGCCGTCTTCGACCGCGGAGATCGACGCTCCTTCGACGGCAACGTCCGCCGGGCGAGCCGCTTCGCCGGATCCGTCGACCAACAGGCCGTTGCGGAGAACGATCTCGTGGGTGCTCATCTCACTGGTGCGCCTCTGGCCTTCCCGCGAACAAATTCCCGAAGAAATCTCCGTTGTTCCAGGTCGGGCGTTCGCTCGATTGGGCGACGAGATAACCGGCGAGGAAGTTCACCCGAGCGTAGATGGCGCCGGTTTCAAAATCCATCGTCTGGCTGAAGTCATCCTTCGGCGTGTGGTAGACCGTGGTCAACCAGGTCCGGGTGGCAGCCGCGCCGTCGATCTCGGGATCGCCGGATTCGAAACCCACGATCGCGAAGGCGGCCGGGATACCCTGGCGCACGAACGGGAATTGGTCGCTGCGGACGAAGATGACCTCCTCCGGCATGGGGTCGGGGCTTATCGACAAACCGAGATGGGAGGCGGCCCTCTCGAAAGTCGGTCCCAGGCTGGAGTGCTCGCCTCCGAAAACGACGACATCCTTGATGGGGTAGAGCATGAGCGGGCTGTCGACGTTGAGGTTCGCGACGATCGACTGGCGCGGCACGGTGGGATCCTGGGCAAAGTAGTCTGCTCCCAAAAGGCCCTTCTCCTCGGCGGTCGTTCCCACGAAGAGAATCGAGCGCCGGGGTGGCTGCGGCAAGCACTGAAAGGCCCGAGCCATCTCCAGCAGCACGGCCGTTCCTGAGGCATTGTCGTAGGCACCGTTGAAGATGTTGTCGCCTTCGACGGATTCGATGATCCCGTCGTGGTCTAGATGGGCGCTATAGACGACGTACTCGTCGCGGAGTTCGGGATCCGTTCCCTCCAGTTTGGCGACGACGTTGGGACTCTGGACGTCGCCCAGCCGCGAAATGGTTACGACCGCGGCCTCGATGGGAATGTCGAAGCCGCGGAGCTTGCCAGTTTCCGCGGCCGAAAAGACTTCGCCGAGCGGCATCGGAGCAGATGCGAAAACCTCTTCGGCGGCTTCACGACCGATTAGACCGATGCCACGGATCTCGGTCCAGGAGGGACTGGGCCGACCCGAGGCGTCGATCCACTTCATCCCGGGTTTCGTCGCTCTCATCGCGATGGCCGGCCACGGTATCCGCTCCGCGTCGGCCGGCGGGAGAATGTTGAGGATGCCCACGACTCCGTGCGCGAGGGCGTTCTCGATCTTGGGACGGCCGGAGTAGTACGCTCGTTGGTCGTGCGGAAAGGTCGCCGGCGCACCGTAGAGCATGACCGCGATCTTGCCGTTCGCGGCGAGGCCGGCATAGTCGTCGTGATCCAGCTCCGGTGCGGTGATTCCGTAGCCGACGAAGATCAGTGGTGCGCGCACGCTGACGCTCTCGCGCTCGAAGTCGGGAGAGAGAATGTAATCCTGACCGATCCGAAGCTTCTTCTCCCATCCGTCCCGGAAGAGAGCGAGGGAGCTACGCTCGTAGTCGACGGCGCCGGTACGAAGCGGCACGTTCTGAAAGTACGTCCCTTGGACGCCCGCCGGTTCGAGGCCCATCGTCTCCAATGTCGAGGCGACGTACTTCGCCGCCAGCTCGAAGCCTCTCGTGCCTGCCTCGCGACCCTCCAGGAGATCGTCCGAAAGATATCGTATGTGGGCCCGGATCGCGTCCGGTCGGATACACGCTAGCGCATCTTGGGCCGTGGATGTGATGTCGGGACCGGATTGGCAAGACCACGAAGCCAGGGCCGACGCGAGGATGGCTCTGAGCGGGCGGTGCGAAAGGCGCATTGGTGAAGGGGTCTCCTCATTTCTCGTGACGTTCCTTCATCATAACAGAAGGGTGCAGACCGGAGTAGGCGGTAGGCGTGGGAGCAGGAGTCAACCCCGGTAACCGGGGTCGAGAAAGGAGCGCAGGAGGTTCTTGGAGACCTCGAGGCGGTAGTCCGCGGTGGAGCGGACGTCGTCGATGGGCGCGACGTCCTTTTCCAGGAGTGCGCACGCCTCGTCGAGGACCTTCGCCGTTGGCTTCTTGCCGGTAACGAACGCCTCGACCTGGTGCAAGCGCCGCACGGTAGGCGCCATGCTTCCGAGCGCGAAGCGAAGCTCGCGGATCGTTCCCTCCCGGTTGATCCAGAGAAGCCCGGCGGCCACGGTCTTTGAGATGGCGGACGCCGCGCGAGTACCGACTTTCCAGAACATGTGCCGTCGGGGGCGGGTGGGGAGGAAGGGCACCTCGATGGACTCGATGAGCTCGGAGCGTTTCAATGAGGTCCGTTTGACTCCGGTGAAGAGCTCCGAAATCGGCATCGTTCGTGCTCCTCCGGGGGACACCGTGTGGACGACGGGCTCGTAGACGGCCAGGGGAGGGAAGGTGTCACCGGCGGGCGACGCGTTGGCCAGGTTTCCTCCCAATGTGCCGCGTAACTGGATCTGGATACCTCCGATAGTGGCACAGGCATTGGCGAGAAGTGGAAAATGCTTCTTGACGACCGGGTGATTCTGAATCTGCCAGTGGCTCGCCAGCGAGCCCATCCATAATCCCTTGCGGCTCGTCCGGATCCGGCTCCATTCCCTGATGGCGGAGAGATCGAGGACGGTTTTGCCGTTGAGCAGGCCCGCGTTCCACGACACCATGAAGTCTGTGCCACCCGCCAAGGGAATGGCTTCCGGAGCGCGACCGAACAGGAGCACCGCCTCCTGCGCCGCGCTAGGCCGGAGCACCTCCATGCTGCCGGGGGAGCCCCTCATTTCTTACTCCGGGTCTTTCGCGAGCGAGCACTCCGTCTCCGACTTCTCTCGCGCACGGTTTCGATCACGGAACGAATGATGTGCTGGTAGCCGGTGCATCGGCACAGGTTGCCGGCGAGGGCTCTTCGTATGGCCGCCGGATCGTCGTCGCCACCCTCGCGCACGTATGCCCAAGCGGTCATGAGAAAACCCGGTGTGCAGATGCCGCATTGGGCGCCGCCTTCGGCCAAGAAGGCCTCCTGGAGCACGTTCAGTGATTGGGGCGCGCCCAAGGACTCGACGGTCTCGACCCTTCGGTCGGCCATTTGACAGATGGGAATCAGACAGCTCACCAGCGGCTTTCCGTCGACGAGGACGGTGCACGCGCCGCACTCCCCTTCTCCGCACCCCTCCTTGGTGCCGGTGAGATCGAAGTCCTCACGGAGGACGTCGATCAGACGCTTGAACGCGTCTCCGCGATAGGATCGGGGCTTGCCGTTAACGCGTAGCCTGATCACGCTTGGCCCGAGCGATGCGCTCCGGAAGCAACGGGAGCTGGGGGATGAAGAGTCCGGTGGCGTGGAAGACCGCGGCCGCGACGGCCGGGGCCGGCACGTCGAAGGGCAGCTCGCCCACGCCCTTCGCGCCGAAGGGCCCCCGCGAGTAGGGCTCTTCGACCAGCTTGACGCTCATCGGTGGTGTGTCGAGAGTCGTGGGGATGACGTAGTTCGTGAATTGGGCGTTTTGCATGACACCGTTGCGAAGGACTACGTTCTCCAAGAGGGCGTAGCCCAGAGCCTGTGCCGTGCCGCCAATGATCTGACCTTCCACCAGAAGGGGGTTGATGGCTTTGCCGATGTCTTGCGCGGTGGTCAATCCGCGAATCCACACTTCATAGGTCAGCTTGTCGATCTCGAGATCGATCGCGAGCGCGGCATAGCTGTAGACCCCGTAGGCATCACCCTTGTAGTGGTCTTCGTCCCAGGTAATCTCTTCAGGCTTGGCATACTGCTCGACGAAGCGGACCGCCGGTTCACCCCTGGCAAGCTTCTTCGCCGCCTCTTTCAGGCCCCGCTCGGTGCGGGGGAAAGTGCCTGCGAGCTCCTCCACCGCGGTCTTCAATCGGAGTGCCGCGCGCTGCAGCAGACCGCCCACCACCATGCAGGTTCGGCTGGCAACGGTCGGGCCACTGTCGGGGACCTTCCTGGTATCGGGAGTGTCGGTACGGATCCACTCGTAGGGCACGCCGAGGGTCTCCGCGACGATTTGCGCGAACATGCTGCTCGTTCCTTGTCCGATCTCGGTCGACGCGGCCTCGACGTGGATCTCTCCCTCTTGCGTGAGCGCGACTCCAGCGCGGCTTGCGAGGTGGACCTCCCCGGCGCCGGTGAAACCCGCGCCGTGGAAAACGACCGCCAGCCCCATGCCCCTCCAGGTGGGATGCCCTTGCCGGTTCCAGCGGTCGTGCGCGGCGCGTTTCTTCGAATATTGGCTCCCCTTGACGGTGCGCTCGAGAACCTTCGAGGCCCCGACGCTCTCTTTCAGGATCTGTCCGGTGGCGGTTACCGAGCCCTCGCGAAAGAGATTGCGTCGTCTGAGAGCGAGCGAGTCGATGCCGAGCACGGCGGCAATCTTCTCCATCTGAAGCTCGGCCGCGAAGAGGGTTTGAGGAGCGCCGAAACCCCGGAAGGCTCCGCTCGGAGGGTTGTTGGTAGCCACCGACTTAGCCAGGATCCGCACGTTGGGGCATTCATAGGGACCGCTGGCATGGAGAGCACCCCGCGAAAGCACGACCGGAGAGAGCGTGACGTAGGCACCCCCATCCATCACGATCTCGATATCCTGCGCCAGCAGCGTCCCGTTCTTGCGAACGCCCGTCCGGTGTCGGACTCGCGCCGGGTGACGCTTGGTGGTGGCCAACATGTCTTCGTGACGGTCATAGATGATCTTGACCGGCCGCCCGGACTTGATGGCAAGGAGCGCGGCATGACCGGCGATCATGTTGGGGTATTCCTCCTTGCCGCCGAACCCGCCACCGGTAGTCGTCTGGATAACGCGGATCTTGTCCTCGCGCCGTGGGAAGAGCCGTTGCATCGCTTTGTGGACGTAGTAGGGGCATTGCAATGAGCCCATGATGACCAACGTGCCGTCTTTTTCCACCCAAGCAGCGACTCCATTGTTCTCGATGTAGGCGTGCTCTTGGTAGGGGACCCGGTATTCTCCCTCGACGATTGCATCCGCGGCCGCCAGGCCGCTTCCGATGTCTCCCTTTTCAATCAGGATCCGTTTGAAGACGTTGTCGGGAGCATAGAGGACGTTTTGGAGGGCGATGGATTCTTCGAGGGACAGGACGGGAGTCTTCTCCTGGTAGTCGACCGCGATGTGACCGAGCGCCTGGTAAGCCGTGTCGCGCGCGGGATGACCGACGATCAAGATGGGTTCCATGGCGTGCAGGATCCGCCTCTCGGTGAGAAGCGGCTGGTCCTCTTCGATAAGCGTGACGACGTTTTCTCCTGGAATATCCTCGGCGCGAGCGATGACGCACTCGTGCCACGGGAAATTGGGATCGAATCGGATGTTGGTTATCGTCCCGTGCGGAATCGTGGCGCGCAATGTTACGCCAAAGAGGCAACCGGGAAGCTTGTAGTCGTCGATATACTTCGCGACGCCGCAGAGCTTCTCGGGGCCTTCCTTGCGGTGAGAGCTCACCCCGACGGCAATCATCGCGCTAGCCTACCGTAGCTGGAAGCCATGTTGCCACCGAGATACACTCGTTT
>JBOGJF010000650.1:0-1835 GCA_050747785.1 Vicinamibacteria bacterium | reverse complement strand
GGGCTGATCGTGGGGGAGGGGCCCCACGATCACTGAGAGATTTCATCATGGAAAGAACACTGTCCATCATCAAGCCCGATGGGGTGCGACAGGGAGTCGCGGGCAAGATTCTTGCCCGCCTGGAATCAGAAGGATTTACCATTCTCGGGCTCAAGATGATCCACATGAGCAAGCAGCAGGCCGAGGGTTTCTACGCCGTTCATCGGAAGAGGTCTTTCTTTGGAAGTCTGACCGACTTCATGTCGTCGGGGCCGTCTTTGGTCTTGGTGCTCGAGAAAGAGGATGCGATCGCCTCCCTTCGCGACTTGATGGGGGCGACCGATCCGGCCAAGGCAGCGGACGGGACCCTTCGCAACGAGTTTGCGAGCGACGTCGAGCACAACGTGATTCATGGATCGGACTCGCCGGAGACCGCTGCCGTGGAGATCCCGTATTTCTTCAGCGCCTTGGAGCTCCACGCTCGTTGAGGACGGCTGGTGGAACCCCTTCCCGGCACCGGACGCATCCTCATTTTCATCGGGCTCGGCATCATCGTCCTCGGACTCGTTCTCACCTTCGCGGGCAGGATACCGCTGCTGGGGCGGCTTCCCGGGGACATCGTGTTCCGGCGGGGGAACTTCACGTTCTACTTCCCCCTTGCCACTAGCATTCTTCTGAGCCTCCTGCTTACACTTCTCCTGTGGCTATTTCGGCGATAGAGAGCTCTGTGACGATGAATAGGAAGAAGAAAAATCTTCGTACTCCTCTCGCGCCTCTTGGCGCGGGCCTCGTTCTCCTCTTTGCCTTGCTCAATTCTGCGGCCTATCCCGAGACCTCCCTTTTCGTGGACTCGGTGCTCACGCCCAAGAATGCTCCGTCCGTAGTCCTCTGCCGCGGGCAGCTCTTCGCCTCCTCGAACGACTCGGCCATCATGCGAATCGATCGCGAGCGAATGCGTATTCTCGAGGTCAGGGAGTACCCCGGGTTGGGAAGACTCCACCAGATCACCACCGACGGCCGAATGCTCTATGCGGCCTATTTCACCAGCGCGGACGACGGCGCTATCACGGCCGGCATCATCAAAGTGGATCCGGTAGACCTTTCCATCCGCGCCCAGCTCGCTCTCGAGCGCCACGGCGTCTTTGGGTTTTCCGAGGGATTCGTCTGGCACGACGGCTACCTTTTTTCATGTACCTTTGGAATCAAAAGAAGAACCTCGGCCACGATTGCCAAGATCGAGCCCCACTCCATGACGTTCGTGGGAGCCGCCACGCTTCCGAATGGCGAAGGCGCCCACGGGATCAACTACGATGGCTCGCATCTCTACGCGCTCGGAGTTCCTATTTACTCCGGCACCGCGACGGCCGATCGATACTACCGCATCGATCCGGACACCCTCCAGATAGAGGCAAAGATTCGTATGCCGCCGGGCATTTACCGCTACGGAGGTAACGTGTACCTCCCTAACGGGTTTCTCTACACGTCGCCGGAGCACGCACCCCGCGCCGACGAGGGCCCGGGGGTCCTCGTGAAGATCGATCCCGCGAGCTTCACGATCGTGAACATGCTCCCCGGCGCCGGTCAGCACTGGCTGGCGACCGAAGGCCGGTATGTCTACCTGGTGGGAGGCCCATCGGTTCGAGTCGTGGATCCGGATGCGATGGTCATTGTCGCCGACATGTCGCGGGGACCTTCCCATGTTGGGTCTCATCCTCATTTTGGCTACGTGGCGGGTGACGGATATCTCTACCTGGCCTTCGAATCACATGATGGCGGACCGGGCCAGGTGGTGAAGATGGAGACTTTCGGGAGGCGCGACTCGACGGCGCCCAGGGTTCCCACGAACGCGACCGTAC
>JBOGJF010000649.1:0-3945 GCA_050747785.1 Vicinamibacteria bacterium | reverse complement strand
GAGCTATGGTGAGGCCCAGTAATAGCCCCACCGCGCCGGCCGCCAATGCGAGCAAACGGCCCCGCTTCGCGACCGGTCCCGGGATCGAAGGGGCCGGCGTTTTGGCAAGCGTCTCGTGTGCATTAGTGTTCATTTTCGGTACTCCCATAAACTAAGTTCTTGAGAGCCGTTGGCCCACCATGCTCTCGTTGCGTCCATCATAACATGGGCGTCTGACGACACGCGGCGTCTGGCGAGGGGCGTCTGGCCACGTCTATTCTTGAGACCACCTCTATCGACGCCAGAAGGCGCGTGCGGCCGCGTCTGGCCACGTCTATTCTTGAGACCACCTCAATAGACGCCAGAAGGAGCGTCTGACGCTTTTAGAAAGATCCCGTAGATTGACGCCCGAAGGATCCGCGAGATGGGATCGGTGACGGCCGAAGCGCCTCAGAACTTGAACGTAAACCCAAACCCCAGCTGCCCGGCATCCAGATCGAAATCACCGTAGCTACCGAAGTCTCCGCCGTGCCCCGCAGAAACGAAATGCCGGCGGTACTCGCCCATCACCGAGAAGCTCCGCGACAGAGAGGCCTCGAGGCCGGCGGCTGCGTAGGCGCCCGCGCCGACGCCCCGATCCGAGTAGGTTGCTCCAAAGATCTCCGCGGTAGCGAAGTCGATGAACTCCCCACGCTCTCGATACTCGAACGCATAGAGACCGAATCCTCCCGCTACATAGGGTCTGAGCGCGTGGAATTTGCCTACCGGGAGGAACCGGCCTCCGAACGTGATGGGCGCGACTCGCAGGATCGCGTCGTGGAACACTTCGGTACCGTCGTCGCGTACGAAATCGCGGTAGTGAGAACTTATCGAGCGGCTGTACCCATCTACTCCCAGCGCGATGTCGAGATACTCGCTTAGCTCTATGTCGAACTCGGCACCGCCGAAGATCCAATTGAAATCGTCCACCACGTTGTCAAAAGTCGCCACGTTTTCCGACCAGAGACGGCTATCCCCTCGCGGTGCGAGATAGCCGAGCCTAATGGTGAACGAGTTGGCTTCGGCAACGACCGGTGCGAATAGCACACCTCCAATCCATGCGGCCGCCGCGAAGGATCGAGAGAGCCCGACTGGAACACATCTGTGCAGAGTCCTCGACGTCGTCATGGGAACCATCCTCCTTGTTCTCGTCGTCGTCTTGAAGGGGGCTCCGAGAACGGACTGTGCAGAAGGTGTGCCAACTCTCGATGAGAACTGGCCGCAGTGGCTATCCCTTTCCCAGGGTCTAATTGCAGGCGATACCGAAGTCCAATGTTCGAGGAGATCCGGCTCGTAAAATGTCCTCGAAACCGGACTGTCACCGCGGATCGGAGCTCGCGAGAACCCTCAGCATTTCGTCGTGGAGGGCCCCGTTGTTGGCGAGGATTTCTTTTCCAAAGCAGGTGAAAGGGCTGCCCGAGAAATCGCTGACGCTCCCCCCCGCCTCGGTGACGATGATGGATCCCGCGGCCGTGTCCCAGGGGCCGAGCTTTTCCTCCCAGAACCCGTCGAATCGGCCGGCCGCCACATAGCAGAGGTCGAGCGCGGCGGAGCCGTCTCGACGAATGGCGCGCGTCGCCCCCAGGAACCGCTTGAACAATCGTAGACTGCCCGAGAGATCGTCGCGAAGGTCGTAAGGAAAACCCGTCACCAGGAGAGCATGCCGGAGCTCACGCGTCTTGGAGACCTGGAGCCTCGTCCCATTCAAGAACGCACCGCCGCCTTTCTCCGCCACGAAGAGCTCCTCGCGCAACGGGTCATAGACGACCCCGGCGCGGATTTCTCCCGCTTCCTCGAATCCGATCGAGACCGCGAAGCACGGATAGCCATGCGCGAAATTCGTCGTTCCGTCCAGCGGATCGACGAGGAAGCGCCGATTGGTCGTGCCTTTTTCCTCACCGCCTTCCTCCGCCAGCACCGCCGCGCCCGGCACGCGGCGACGCAAGATCGAGACGATCGTCCGTTCCGACTCCCTGTCCGCATCCGTAACGAGGTTGATCTCACCCTTGAAAGAGATCTGGAACGTCCCTCCGTGGTACCTCCGCACGACCTCACCGCCCGCCAGAGCGGCCTCGATGGCGGCGGCGAGCTCTCGGGACTGTTTTCCGGGCTTGGTCGGCGGCTTCATCGGGCGTCGTCGGAATCCGAGGGCATGGGAACCTCATTATAATGCGTTCGCAATGCGCCTCATCCTCACCCTCGTGCTCCTGGGACTCCTCTCGTTCTTCTTTGGGCTGGGCTCGGTGGGTCTCATCGGTCCCGACGAATCGCGCTACGCCCAAGTCGCGCGCGGCATGCTGGAGCGCGCGGATTGGATCACGCCTCATCTCCAGGGAGAGCCTTGGCTCGACAAGCCTCCTCTTTATTACTGGGCCGCCGCAGTCAGCATGAGGCTCCTCGGGGAAACGGAGACTGCGGCCCGTTTCCCCGCGGCGATCGCCGCCATTGCCACCTGTTTCGCGATCGCCTTCGTCGGCACGCGGTGGTTCGGGTTCGCGGCCGGACTTCGTTCGGCGCTGGTGCTAGCGGCGTCGCTGGGAATGGTCCTCTATGGTCGGGCGGCGATCATGGACTCACTCCTCACTCTCGCGCTCACTATCGGTTTGGGAGCATATGCGCTCTACGTGATGGAGCGGCCGTCACTTTCCTGGTTGGTCACGGCCCTCGCGGCTATCGGAGCCGGGGTACTGGCAAAGGGTCCCCTCGCCGTCGTTCTGTCGCTGCTAATCATCATCCCCTTTCACTTGCTCGACCGGGTCGGGCCTCGATCCAGAAGCCCTCGTCTCACGGTGCCAACCGCGACGCACGCGATCGTGTCGGTGGCATCTTTTCTCGTGGTAGTGATCCCATGGCACGCCGCGATCCTCCAAAGAATGGGATGGGAGTTCGTCGAGGTCTTCTTCCTGCAACACAACGTCGATCGCTTCCTGACCACGGTACACCGTCACCCGGGACCGATTTACTACTACCTGCCGGTGCTCGCCGTGGCCCTTTTTCCGTGGTCGGCCTTCGTTCCCGCGGCTATCGCGCGCGCGATGCGAGGAATCGAAGCACGTCGAACGTTCCTTCTCCTCTGGATCGTATCTCCGCTTGTCTTCTTTTCACTATCCGGCGCGAAACTCCCGGGCTACCTGCTACCCGTCTTGCCGCCCTTCGCTCTGCTCATCGGACTCCTTTGGGCGCCCGCCGCCGAGAGCGGCAAGGAAGAGACGGCGGTATGGCTGAACCGTTCGTTGGCATTCCATGTCGCCTGGTGTCTCGTTCTCGGAGCGGCCGCGCTCCTCGGTTTCCACGGTCGGTTGCCGGAAATGGTCACGGCGAGCCGGTGGTTGGCGGTCTTGCTCGTCGGACTCGGTGCCGGAGCGTACGTGGCGGGGCGAAGGCGGCCCGGCGCGGCGTTCTGGAGCCTCACCGCCAGCTCGGTCTCGCTGACGCTGCTCATGGTCCTCTACCTTGGACCGATGGTAGAACCTCATCAGTCTCTCAAGGCTCTTGCCACGAAAGGTTTCTCGGAACTGAAGCCCGGTGAGCGGGTGATTTGTTACAAAGCCTTCTATCCTCGGGCCCACTTCTACACTCGTGACCGATTGGGCGCGATATGGACGCTCGAAGAGTTTCGGACGCGGGCCGCCGAATGGGGACGGATCGTCGCGCTCACCGAGCCCGATCATTACCGTGAGATCGCCGAGGATGCTTCTTTGGAGGCGCGCGTCATCGCGCGCTCCGGAAACAGGCTTCTGGTCGAGGCCCGCGCTGCCTTGGTGGCCCGCCGCTGAATGGGACCCGTTGACGGGTATTCGCCGCGTTGGCTATAGTCGCCGGCACGATGGAGGACAAAGGGAAGAAGGTAGCGCGTAAAGCAAAGAAAAAGACTCAGCGCAAAACGAAGCCGACCCGCGCGCGCCCCGCACGGAAAGACCCTTCACC
>JBOGJF010000648.1:0-4569 GCA_050747785.1 Vicinamibacteria bacterium | reverse complement strand
CGGCCACACCGTGCGATGTGGGATAGAGCGAGGTGAGGATGGAAGCACTAGACACTTTCGTCCAGGTTGCCTGAGCCACCCCATCGGCGAATCGGATGCCTCCCTCGGCCAGGGAAGAGAGGTTCGGTGCAGTGGATCGCGAGTAGCCATAAGCATCGAGGTGATCGCTACGGAGCGTGTCCACCATGATCAAGATCACTCCCTGCGGCGGCTCGATGGCAGCACCAGAGCCGGAGCCGGCAACCCGATTGCGAACGACCGGGGATCCCCACAGGCCGACCGCGCCTTCTTTTTCCGAAGAGAGAGACAGGGACATCGCCACGTCCTGACCCGCGTAAGACGTGAGATCCAAGCTCGCCTTCTCCCATCGGTTGGGAGTGGTGACGGTTCTCTCCAGTAGGATGGCTTCCCCGTTCTCGTCGCCCACCGCGACGCGAAACGTAACCGGGGTCACCTCCACCGTGGCGAGTGCCATCGAAAGCAGCGGCCGCTCGGCCAAGGCCAGGTTCAGATGGATGGACTGGGGCGCCCGCGCGACGAGAGTCTCTCGATAGATCTCCTGCGCTCCCTGCCAGGCGACGCCCGTGGGGAATCCCGCCAAGTACTCCCGGCGGAAGATGAGCCGGATCGACTCGATCTCGAAAGTCGCTCCTTCCGCGTCGGTCGGCTGTAGCACGATGTAGCCGATGTCCGTCGAGGCGGCGGGAAAAGGGCTGGTCATCGTATAGGTCAGGATCTCGTCTCCGGCGACGATCGGTGTTCTGCCCCAGGGAAAGAGCTGGAGCGTTTGACGGGCTTCTTCGATGTCGAGCTGCTCACCGTGACGGAAGATAACTGCCAGGTTCGACCCGGCCGAGGTGCGCATCCGGACTTCGACGGCATGAAGCAGATCGAAATCCTGGAGGCCAGTGGTGCGCGTTAGATGAACGTTAGGCGTCGGCGTCGTTGCCGTGCCGGTGAGCCGGCCTTCCCGAACGCCGAGGCCCGTCACGCCCGGACCGGCCTGCCAGCCTTGGTTGCTAGCCGCGCCATCGGTCCCATCGAAGCGCCACTCGGTCCTGGGAATCTCCCCCTCCTGGGTCGGGGCGCCCGCGACGGTCGCCGCATCGAAGAGATCGACAAGCCGCACCGATGGAGGAGCCGAAGGCGGCGAGCAAGCCATGGCGGTGAAAAGAACGAAAATGACAAGAGTCCGAGAAAACATGCTGGGTGTCTCCGTTTTTGCCGGGATTCTAGCAGGTCGGAACGCCGCCGGGAAGAGCAGAGGCAACCCGTCGGCCAGGGTCGGTTTCCGCCGGGGAGGGCGTTGAACGGCGGGCGCGGGATCGATATACTCCCCAGTCCGTGAAGCTCTAAGGTTTCTGGCGATTCCCATTCTCCTCCAAGGAGTACCGATTATGTTGATCAACTGTACGTTGCCACGTGCTGGACTGTGGCGGGCTGCCTCATTCGTGCTGGTTCTGTTCGCCTTGCTGGTTGCCCCGACGCCGGCCGAGGCGCAGCAGGACGAAGAATCGATTTTCCGCCTCCTGACGTTCCGGACCACCGGTGAGATGCGGCTCGGCGCGACGGAAGGCAACGGCCAGAAGGACATCGTCGATATCCACAATGCGATTCTGGCGCTCAAGGCCATCAATGCATCGGAGGTCGCGAACCTCGGCTATATCCCGGCGGATATGAGAAGTCTCATCGAGGTTGGCGACTCGGCGGTGAGCGGCGTCAAGACGGTGTACCGAGCCGCTCTAGCACGCAAGGCGGACGGCAGCCTGGTCGATCGAGGTGGAGAGTACCGGGTATTCCATCCCGCCACGTCGGTCCGTCTACTCACGCCGATCCCCAATCCCCATAAGATGTTTGGCCTTGCCGGCAACTATTTCCGGCCAGGGGATGACATGGTGAATCCGGCTCCGTTGGAACGCAACCCGCAGGAGGGACTGGGTCGTGAGCAGGACCGGGGGCGTCCCTCGCCTTTCTTGAAATCGGTGGCCTCGCTTTGCGGCCCGGAGGATGAGATCGTCATGACCGATCTCCTCCTGGACGGGTTACCGAGCACGCATGAAATCGAGTTCGCGTTCGTGATCGGCAAGCGGGCGAAGAACGTGTCCGAGGCCGACGCCATGGACTACGTGTTCGGCTACACGGTCCACAACGACGTGAGCGGGCGCACGCTGCAGACGGGTGCCAGTGGCTCCGAAGGATCGGCCATGACCAAGGGCATGGATACCTTCGGCGCGACCGGACCTTACATAACGCTCAAAGAGGACGTGCCCGATCCCTACAACCTCAGGATGGAGACGAGGCTCAACGGCGTGGTGTTCCCGACGGACAACGCCCACACCAAGTACATGCGACACAAGCTCCCCGCGCAGATAGCGCTCATCTCTCACATCATGACGCTCGAGCCGGGGGACATCATCGCGACGGGCGTGCCGCAGCCGACGGCGCCGCTGGAAGCCGGCGACACCGTCGAGCTCTACATCGAACGGCTGGGCACGTTGCGGAACTACGTGGTGAAGTACCCGTCCAATCGCACCAGCGACTAGCTCTGGCTGGCAACCCGCGGCGAGTGGGGACGAGCCCGCTCGCCGTGGGACCAGCCATGATTCCCGCCTTAGTTGAAGCTCAAGAGTGCCAGCGTGGAGACGTCTTTGACGAAGACTTTGTCGTCGAAGAGAGTGGGCTGCGCCCAGGTTGGGCTGGTCGCCACTTCATAGCGCTCGAGCAGTTCGAAACCGGTCCGGCTGTTGCGGAAGACGACCAGCTGGGCATCATCCTGGAGCGAGAAGATCGTGTTGTCCGCCCGGACGATGGCGGCGTTTTCCGCCTGGCGCGGATCGCTCGTCCACAGGACTCGACCGGTCACGAGGTCGAGACCGAAGTACTGCCCGCTGTTCAGATGGGAGAACCCGAACAAGACGCCATCGATGGCAACGGCGTTGGCCATGTGCAAGGAGACTTCATCCGTGTGCCATACGTTTTCGGTGCTCCAGGTGTCCCCGGCTCGCGCTACGCGGAAGGCGGTGATGCCGTTTCCACGGCCCGCCTCGATCACCATGTCCTGGTAAAGAATCGGGGTCTGAGACGTCGTATCGCTCCGGGTCTCGAAGGGACGGCGCCAGAGCAGCTCCCCGGTTGCGAGAGAGACCCCCACGAGATTCTTGTGGGTGAACGTCACGACTTGCCGCGTGCCCCCGAGCTCGAAGACCATCGGGGAGCCGTAGGCGGGACTGTCTCCGTCCCAGCTCCATCGCACGTCGCCGGTTGCGACTTCGAACGCCGTGAGGGCTCCGTTTCCTTCGCCTCCGATGTGCACGATCACCAGGTTCCCCTCGACGACGGGCGACATGGCGGTATGAAACTGAGCTTGAACCGGCGGCGCCGGGTTCTGCCAAATCTGGCGACCCGTGGTGGCGTCGAAAGCGGTGACGAGACCGGTCATCCCGAGCGTGAACAGGCGATTGTCGGTGAAGACAGGCGTCGACTTCGGCCCCGGACCGTGTTTCGACGTCGCGGGGTTCATCGCGAACGGGGCGGGATAGCTCGTTCTCCACATGATTTTCCCGCTCTGAGCTTCGAGGGCCATCATCACTTCGTCCTCACCCTGCCGGGTGAACATGTAAATCCGCTCGCCGACTAGAAGGGGCGTCGCGTAGCCCAGCCCCACGTCCACCTTCCAGAGCTCGGTCAACGTTCCCGGCCACGACGCGGGGGCATTGAACGACGGAACCGCTCCGTCTCGGTTCGGCCCCCGCCATTGAGGCCAGTCTTCCGCCGCCCCGATGGTGCCAAGCGGCACGCTCAGGACACCTAGTACGACCATCCGCGCCAAAGAATTCGATGTCATCGTGTTCACTCCTCGTTTAGGATTCGTGCAGCCCGAGAGGGCAAGTCTATTGGCGCCACTGCACGGGATCAACTTTCTCGCGGGACCGTACGACTTCGCCCCACTTGTCGTTCGCGATACTATGTCGGTCTAAGAGGTTTCGCGAGGAGGACGATACATGCCTATCCATCCGATGTCGGGACATCCCGGGTCGAGCTGCCTGCGTCTGCGCCCGTTTCTTGCCGCGCCGGCCGCGCTCTTCTTTCTAGGTCCGGTCGCGGGAGCAAGGGGGCAGGTGGATGAGAATCTGTTTTTCGAGGAACGGGACGAGATCCCTCCCGCGTACCGGTGGGACCTTGACGCTATTTTCCCCAGCCGAGAAAGCTGGGATGCGTCTCGCCGCGAGGTCGAGCAGGCGCTGCCCGCGCTGGTTTCTTACCGCGGCCGTCTCGGGGAATCGCCCGAGGTCCTGAGCGAGGCCCTTCAAGCGAAGTTCGATCTCGAGCGACGGTTCGATGACGTCTTCGTTTACGCGTTCCAGCTCTTCTACACGAATACCGAGGACGCGACGGCGAAGGAGCTGTCGGGGCTGGCGCAAGCGCTCGCGAGCAAAGTCCAGGAGGCCGCGTCGTTCGTCGAGCCCGAGGTTGCGCAGCTCCGGACCGATCGTCTGCAGGAGCTCCTGAAGGCGGAAAGCGTCCGCCCGTTCGCCCACTATATCGACAACGTCGTCCGTACCAAGGCTC
>JBOGJF010000647.1:0-3788 GCA_050747785.1 Vicinamibacteria bacterium | reverse complement strand
CTCATGCCCGGGCAGGTGAGGCACTTCTTCGTTCGGATCGATCCCAGCACGCATCACCTCGATGTCACGCTCGAGAACATTCAACCCGCGCTCGGTCCTTCCGAGCAGAATCCTTTCTTTGGAGATGACATCTTCCTCAACATCGTGGACTCCCCCACGTCGTTCAAGTGGACCCTGGCCTCGGGGTTCGTCAATGGCGACGTCACGGTCCCCATCGATGACCCGCAACACGGTCTGGTTCGCATTGCGGTGATGGGCGACTGGACCAATGCGGGTCCAGTCTCGGCGGAGATTCGCATTACCCGACAACGCTCCGGTCTCCCCGAGCCAACGGCCGTCGGTTCGACGCCACCCTCCGGCACCTGCCAGTTCGTCGACGTCGTCGTGCCGCCGGGTGTCTCGGAGCTCGCCGTCTTGCTGCTGTGGAAATACAACTGGGGCTTCTACCCGACCAACGATATCGATCTCTACATCGTGGATCCCTCTTCCACCGTGAACGCCGCGGGAGCCACGATAGCGAGCCCCGAACGCGTGACGATTTCCAACCCGGCGCCCGGCGCCTGGAGCTTCCTCGTCTGCGGCGTCGAGATCAACCAGCCGAGCAAGGACAAGTGGCAACTCAGGGTGACCGCGGACGGCAAGCGACTCGGGCCTTAGAGTCCGCTATTCGGCAGGCAGTTCACAGAGAAAGACGCTTTCCTGGTCGGCGTGGTAGGAATAGGTCTCTTCGTCGACCTCCAACAAGAAAAGAAAACCCTCGATGCGGGCCACTTCATACGTCTGGCCCTCTTTCGGGCAGCCGAGGCTGGTGTCGAGCCAGGTCCGGGGGACCACGGACACCGCGATGTCCTGTGGATCCACGTCCAAACGAGCGGCGAGATCCTCCCGCGCCGCGCGCACCAAGCGGGGCGCGTTCCGTAGCTCCCGCGACATCTGTTCTTCCTCCGACTTGGGCAGCGTCCTCCCGACGTCTGGATCCACCGTCTCGCAGACGACCGCGTGACCGGGGCTCACATGCACCTCGTATAGTTGCAGCGGGTCCTCCTTATCTCTAAGAAAAACGCGATAGCCACGGGTCATCACCGGGACGTAGACCATCCCCAGTCGAGGACATCCGAGGCTGCTGTCGTTCCACTGGGTAGCGAACACTTGGTAGGGGTCCAGCCGGTCTTCGCCCACATCGGCCTCGTCGTGGATCGCCTGTTTGGCCAGTGCCACGGCCTCGTCTTCATCGAGAGTTTCGACCTGGGGGACCGACAACAGCGGGAACGTGATCAAGAGCGCTCGGAACATCGTGTGCCTTGGGGTGTCGGTCAGACGACGGAGCGCGACGGCTCGGGTGCTTGGGCGAGGATCTGGCTAAGGGTCTCGAGCCCTCCCGCCAATCGTTCCCGACTCCGCACCGCCCCCAGGCAAACGCGAACCGCATGAGGGAGGCTGCCCCGCCCCACGACGAAGACGCTGGGGGAGCTCACCGCGACACCTCTCTTCGAGGCTTGCTCGGTGAAGTCCTCGGCTCGCCACGGCTCGGGAAGTTGCAGCCATAGGTGATAGGCGAACGGATGAGACTGGTATCGCAATCCATCCAGGGCTCGTGCCGCTATGCTCTGGCGGATCGCGGCTTCCTCTCGCCGCTTTTCGAGCATTCGATCCGCCGTTCCATTCTGCATCCACACGGTCGCGATCTCCGCCATCAGGGGCGCCGCCATCCACGTCGTGATCCAAAGGCCTGGACGTAATCTCTCGACCATCTCTTCGGTCGTAGCCACGTAGGAGATTCGGAGACCCGGGGCCATGCTCTTCGAAAGCGAGGCGATGTAGCATGAATGATCGGGGGCGAAAGAGGAAATAGGTGGAAGCGGCTGCGGAAGGAGTAGCCCGTGGATATCGTCCTCGACGATCGTCACTCCATGGTGCCGCGCGATGTGCGCGATCTCTCTCCGGCGCGCTTCCGGCATGACCGCTGCAGTCGGGTTCTGAATGGTCGGGACACAATAGAGGAGCTTCGCACCAGTCGATTCACAAGCGGCGGCGAAGGCCTGCGGCAGCAAGCCGAATTCGTCCATCGCGACTCCATGCAGCCTGAAGTGGAACGCGTTGGCCAGGGCCTTCATCCCAACGTAGGTCAGAGACTCCGTGAGAACGACCTCACCCGGCTTGGTCAGGGTGGAAAAGCAAACCGCGAGCGCGTGCTGGGAGCCGCTACAGATCAGGATCCGCTGCGGCTCGACGTTCATCCCAACGCGCCCGATCCATTCGGCGGCCGCCTCCCGGTGCCGCGGCCGCCCCTCGTGGCGGTGGTAATGAAGAAGCGTTCCCAGTCCCGGCCGTGAAGAGACCGCCGCGAGCGCCGAGGCCAAGGCATCGTCTTCCGCCGCGAGATCCGGCGAAGCGGGAAGGTTCATGCTCAGATCGATCTCGCTCGTTCCCGGCCACTCGGGCAAACCGAACGCGTCTCCTTCCTCTTCGACGCCTCGCTCGCGAACGAAAGTGCCGCGGCCGACGCGACCACTCACGAGGCCGCGGCGCTCCGCCTCCGCGTAGGCCCGACTGACCGTGCCGACCGTCACGCCTAGCACCCGCGCCAACTCGCGATGGGTGGGAAGTCGTGAGCCGGGAGGTAAAGCACCACCTCGAACATCGTGGGCGAGCGCGTCGGCGATGGCGATATAGCGAGGCCCGGATCGTTGCTCTAGGTCAGGTTCCCATATTGTCATCGTGACAAAGTATAACTTGTACGTTTTTCTGGCGCAATAAGAGTCCTTTTGTTATTAATAAGGGGACATCAAGGCGTCCCACTAGAACCAATTGTATGCATACAATAACGATTTTAGGCGATTGAGATCCCTTGAGGAGCGACACCTCGATGAAAATGCCACGGAACGAAGCGGTGCCCGAAGAATCTCTCGATCCCCAAGACTGGGAAGAGCTTCGAGCACTAGGTCATCAAATGGTCGACGACATGCTTGCTTACCTGCAGCACGTGAGGGAGCGGCCGGCGTGGCGGCCGATGCCGGCCCGAGTGCGTGTCGCCTTCCAGGCACCGTTACCTCGTGCCCCGCGGGAGCCGCGCGACGTCTATCGGGATTTTCAAGAGAACGTGCTGCCCTATCCCACCGGGAACATCCATCCTCGGTTCTGGGGCTGGGTGATCGGCACCGGGACACCTTTCGGCATGCTCGCCGAGCTCCTGGCGGCCGGAATGAACCCGAACTGCGGGGGCTTCGATCAGTCGTCGACCCTAGTGGAGCACCAGGTGATCGACTGGATGAAGGAGATGCTCGGCTATCCGGCCGAAGCCAGCGGCATACTGGTTAACGGCGGCTCCATGGCCAACCTGGTGGGCCTCGCGGTGGCCCGGCGGGCCAAGGCGGAGCTCGACGTTCAAAAGCAGGGTCTCCAGAGTGTCTCGCGGAGGATGACACTCTATTCCTCCGAAGAGACTCACTCGTCGGTGGTGAAAGCGGCGGAGATCTTGGGTCTGGGGAGTGAGTCGCTTCGGCGTGTCGCGGTCCGTGACGACCACTCGGTGGACGTCGCGGCGCTGGTGTCGGCGATCGAAGCCGATCGGAACGCTGGCCTCCACCCGTTCTGCGTGATCGGAAACGCCGGCACCATCAACACCGGTGCCTGCGACGATCTCGAACGGTTGGCCGATCTCTGTGAGAGAGAAGGCCTCTGGCTCCACGTGGACGGCGCGTTCGGCGCCCTCGCCGCGCTTTCTCCCCGCCACAAGAGCAAGGTAAAGGGAATGGAACGCGCCGATTCGCTGGCGTTCGATCTCCACA
>JBOGJF010000646.1:0-7186 GCA_050747785.1 Vicinamibacteria bacterium | reverse complement strand
CCCTGAATCCTATTCGAGGACCGCGGACCACTGCCGAGCACCCCAGCTGGGTACCCATTCCCGCTACGAAGTGTCCTCCGATCGGGGTGAAGCGGGATCAGGCCCTGGAGAATTCCATCTACTACCTTGACGTAAAGTCCGAGCCCGAGGGGTTCAGGTCGCGGGCAGCGGAGTTCACCGTGATCGTCCCCTGGGGTTTTCTACCCGAGCACAGCGTTTACAACCAGATGGGGCCGCACGCAGCGCACACACGCCGTCCGCAGACGCGTATCGTCAACTTGGACGCTTCAGAGGCCATCACGTGTGACGCCTCGACCTGCGCCCTTTCCGTGGCGGGTCTTCACATCGAGCGGACCCCGGCTCGGATGGAGGTCGCGCCTAGCCTCCTGAACAGCATTAGCGCCTTCCGAGAGAAAGTTCTGGCGCACGAGGAAGACCACGAGAAGTTCTTCAACAGTCCAGACCGTTGCGGCTTCAAGTTCTACGGCGAAGATTCTCTTCGAGCCGCCCTCGAGAAATGCGTGGCCGAGGGCCAATGCACGGCCAGCGTCGAAGGTGGTCAATATGAACGGGCTCGACAGGAGGTGAGAGAGCTCGCCAGGGAGGCTGAGTTGAACTGGCGGGTCGACGAGGACATTGAGGGTGGAGCCGCCGTTGTCCTGCTCACCGAGATCGAAGCTTACGCGGCGTCCGACAAGGTCCCACCGTTCTTCATCTACCAGGGATGCCTTCAGTACTCGACCCCCGCCTGCCCGCGATGAGGAGAACCATGCGCCACGTAAACTCTCTGCTGATGACTTCGTTTCTCTTTGCACTGCCCAGCTTCGTTGCCGGCCAGGAGCCCACGCCGATCGATTGGCAACGGATGATCTGGCGAAGCACCGCCGTGGTCACAGCGGTCGTCGATATGCCGCACATCCAGGTCGTGCGTCCCGAGCGGGACGTCGAGCGTATTGTGGAGAAGCCGGATGGGCGCCGGCTGATCTTCCTTCCCGACCCGAGCGACTACGTGGTCGGTGAGGTGACACGGTTCTCGGTGGAGACGGTGCACAAGAAGAAGCCTGGAGTTCCGCTGGGAGAGAGCGTCGATGTCTTCTATCCGGCGCATGCCACGCCGATGCTTCGGGCTGACCAGCGCTTCCTGCTCTTCCTCCAGAACCCCATCACGTTAGACGCCTTGATGATAGTACAGTACCGGGACTGGAGCGGCCTACTCGGCACGGTTCTCAAGTACCCTCACCACCTGCATCGCAACGCCGAGCCGTTCGCCGCTGCCTCCGCCTACGGTCTCGTCTTCCCAGAGCCGTTCGTCCCGAACGCTCTCGAGCTTACGCTTGAGACCGAAGCGTTGGTCGAGGCCGCCTTGGCGCAGATTGCCACCTCCGTGCCTGCCGATCCGGAGGACCCGCCGGGGTCGCGGCCGCCAGAGGAAGGTGGCGGAACGACCACGACCGACCCAAGCGTGGAACGGTAATGGTGGCGCCGTGAACCACTTCTCTTCCCTGGTGACGCCTATTTCGGCTATTCCGCCGGAGCCGCGCTCCGAACGAAGTTGTTCACCGGAGTTAGCGTCTGCAGGTACGCGTAGATCGCCTTCAGATCCTCATCGGTCATGTTCTTGTAAGCTGGCCATGGCATTGGGGGTAGCAGCGGCTCCCCCTCGGGCTTCTTGCCCGTGCGTATCGCGGCGATGAACGATGGCTCGTTGTAGCGTTTGCCGATACCCGTCTCGGGATCGGGCGTGAGGTTCGCCGCGTAGCTCACGCCCCACGGCCCCCACCACGCTGTGAAATCGGGTGAGGGCGCTAAGCCTCCCCAGGCTTCGTCGGTTCGGACGGAGGCGGCGTCGTTTGAGGGCGACCAGAGAGGCGCCGCTCCATGTCGAGCGTCATCGTCGCCGGGTCAATCTTCGGCGTGTGGCAGTCATCACAAGCGGCGATCGACACGAGGTACTTCCCGCGAGCTAGGAGACCCTGCTTCTGCGGCTCCTCCGACACCATCGGTTGTTCGGGTTCAGGTGCGGCGCACGCGCCCGCAACCAGTAACAGACAGGCGATGAAGAACACTCTTCTATGCGTCATCTCCTTTTGTATCGCGACGACCCTGTCGCACAGACCGGCCGCTCGCACGCCAGCAAGTGTATCTCATGAACCGTCGTCGGCGACCCGGACACTTATCCAGCCGGGCGCGAACCCAATAACACCTTCGGTCCATTCTCGGACGTTCATGGAGACCAGTGCAAGCCAAGGAAAAGGATCCGATCGGCGCGTGAGGCGGTAGAGATAGAGAATGTTGTCGCCCCGGTAGAGAACGGGTGGCTCGCCGCGGAACCGGAGGACGCCTCCCTCGGGCGAGACGACGAAGCGGCCGAGCTCGACGCCATTGAGCCCATATTCCAGCTCGGTGGCCATGGCCTCTTGTCCTGGCGGAGGCAGCGGCATCACGTCGAGCTCGATCTGAAGGGGCTCCACGCGCAGCACGGGGAGCACCAAGCGAGCCCGACGCTCGCCGGCAATCGCCTTGCCGCCCGAGAGCTCCTCGTCCCAACCTCCACGCAACAACCATGGTTCGCTCGGCTCGATACGATATCGGCCCTCATCCTGGAGCTCATGGGCCCGCCGCAAGGTGTCGTTGAAGTATGCACGCCGCTCGTGTCCCCAACCGCCCTCTAGAGATGGACGGACGTATCCATCGAGGCTCACGAACAGGGCCACGAGGATCACGACCGACGCTCCCCAGCAGAGCCCGTCCACAACCCTGCCTCGATTCATGCCGCGGCTCGTGCAGGCCGACCTCGCTCGATCAAGATCCGAGCCAAGATGACGAGCACCATCGGCGGAGCGAGTTGGTCGGGAAGAAAGACGTAGCAGACGACGAGCAGGGTCGTGAGGAACGGAAACCAATCCGGAAGCTCGTCGCGAATCCTCTGGAATTCCACCAGCGCCAGCGGTATCACCACCGGGAATGCGAAGAACAGCACACGCTCGGAGTTCTGTGGCACCAGAAGCTGGGCAACCACGAGTACGGCGTAGGGTAGATAGCAGCGCACGAAATGCTGCCAACGCTCGGAGAACGCGTTGACGACCGCGAGCACAGCCAAGTAGCCGAAGAGACCGCTCCAAATCGCTTCGTAGGCTTCGAGGCTTCCATACCACGGTTGCCGCTGGCCTTCCCACGGGCTCAAGTAAGGAAACGCGTCGAACCCACCACCCCAGGCGAACCGTAACGTGAGGGCGGCGATGACAGCGGGCGTGGCGATGACGAGTGTCCTCCATGCGGCCCCGTGATCCACGAGGCGCGCGCCCGCGAAGCGCAGATACAGGACCGGAACGACGAAGAACGCCGTCTCCTTGAAGAGGCTCGCAATCAGGAGGAGCAAGGCAATCGGTCCGGCCGAAACGCGCTTCTCGATCGCAACGAAGACGGCGAGGATCAGTGCCAGCGCGAGCGGATCGACCAGAAAATGGTTGCCGAGATAAACGCTCACCTCGGGAGCCGCCGCCACGAAGCTCAATCCGAGAATCGCCAGTCCATGGCTGTAACCGAGCTCGCGGAACAAGACGTAGCCGAGGACGAGGGTAGCGAGTAGACCCAAGCAAGTGAGCAAGAAGAAATTCGTCTCGAGGGAGAACGGAAGAACGTGCGCCAACCAAGGAACCCCAAGTCGATACGCGTAGGGCGGCATGGTGAAAACGGTGGGCGCCTCGGCCATGGCAACATAGACATGGGCGTCGAGCCCCGGAGCCCGATCCGCTCCGACCACGCCGGGAAGAGGAAGCAGAGCCACCGCCAACCAGGCGACCGCGACCGCAACGGCGATCAGGAGCTGCCCCACCGTCATCTTGTTGGGTGGAGACTCTTTTCGGCTCGAAGGCATGCGAATGGCGAAGTATGGGCCCGCCCTCCGGCTGACGTCAACAGACGCTACTTCAGAAGTGATAACATCCCCGTGACCGCGAGACGAGAATCCAGCGAGACGAGCGCGTGAGCCGGATCCGAGACTTCGCCAAGAACGTTTTGCTAGGGCTCGTCCTTGTTCTTCTGGGATTCGTTCTACTGGAAGGCCTTTCGAGCACTCTACTCTTCCTCGGGGATGTCCTGCGGGCGTCACGCGGTCGACTAGCCGAAAGAACGCATACGCGCTACGACGAGCTGCTAGGTTGGGTGAACGTAGAGAACGTCACGATCGAGAACCTCTACGGAGAGGGCCTCGACCTGCGCACGAACTCGCAGGGATTTCGAGCCAACCAGGACTACGACGTGACGCCCCCTCCCGGCAAACTGCGGATCATTTGTTCCGGCGACTCCTTCACCCTGGGTTACGGCGTCGACAACGATCATACGTGGTGTCAGCTCTTGGCCGGATTGGACGAGCGGTTCGAAACCGTGAATCTCGGGCAGGGTGGCTACGGGATCGATCAGGCCTACCTTTGGTACAAGCGGGATGGCACTCGTCTTCAGCACGACGTGCACTTGTTCACGTTCATCACCGCTGATTTCTGGCGCATGCGATACCGCACATTTCACGGATATGCCAAGCCCCTCCTCGACGTGCGCGACGGAAGGCTCGTTGTAGAGAACGTGCCGGTTCCGCGAACCGCCTTCTTTGCACCTTGGCTTGCTCGCAACATGCGGCTCGTCGACCGTTTGAGCACGGTCGAGCTGCTGCGTTCGCTGCTGCCGGTGGTTTCCGACCCGGAGCTCCCGGGAGAAGCCCATACTCGCGAGGTGCTGGCGAAGATCATCGAGGAGCTTGCCGCGCTCAACCAATCCAAACAGAGCCTGCTCGTCATCGTGCTGCTGCCTACTCAAGCGGACTACGCCTCGAACGAGTCTCGTGGCCTCCGACGATTTCTCGCTGATGAGCTGAACCGCCAACAGATTCTCTTCTTCGACCTGGTGCGCGATCTGCGCGAGCTACCGCCGGTCGAGCTGCAGAGTCTGTTCATCGGGGAAGGCGGGGCGATACACGAAGCCGCCAGCGGGCACTACTCCGTCCGGGGAAACGAGCTCGTCGCCCGCCTGCTCTATGAGCGCCTCGTCGCGATCCCGTCGATCGCCTCGCGCTTGGCCCCCAAAGAAACTACCAACTAAATCGTGACGATGTCGCGCTGGTCACGATCTCCCTCGGTTTCATCCTTGCCGGCCTTGACCGTTCTCCTACTTGCAGCGGGCGGCCTCGGTGACCTCGCCGGACGCTCGACGGTCCGCCTGGATCCAACGGACGGCTGGGGGCACGAGAACTTCTATCCGCCCGAGCTCGATGCGGCCGGTCGCTACCGATGGAGTCGACCCCGTGCGGTCGTCCATTTTCGTGGGATCGACCGTTCGGAGGGAGTCCGTCTCGAGCTCGACCTGAGAGGCTGGCGACCTCCCGGTATGCCGCCCCCCTATCTGAGTCTCGAGACCGATGGGCGCGAGGTATGGCGTCGCGCTACTAGCGGAGACTGGCAGACGGTCACCCTGGGAATGGGACCGGAGGAGGGGAACCATTTGGATCTTTCCCTCAACGTGGATCCCTTCCAACCTTCGGCCGTGGTGACCGGCTCCGAAGACCGGCGCGTCCTCGGGGTCCAACTGCAAAGCGTACGACTCGATATTCCCACATCACGCACTCGTTGGTTGGCGCTCGCCGTCGGCGCCGCCTTGGCCACTTGGTTCCTACTCGGGCTGGCTGGAGTGGTAACCGGCGTGCGCTTCTTCTGGTCGTTGGCGGCCTCGATCGGGTCGGTTTGGATCGCACTCGCAATCGAAAGACCCTATGTCCTCGACGCCGTGCCGCTCGGGAGCCTTCCCGCGCTTCGTATCGCCGTTATCGCTCTTCTGTTGGGGCCCGTCTTACTCGATCCCCGCGTGGGCTCGGGCCGCGCGCTCCCCCGTTGGATCGTCCCGGTAACGCTCGCCGGATCGATCTTCGCCGTCTTCGCGCCGGCGCTACGCAGCGGGTTCTTCTGGGATGACTTCGACTTCGCGCGGCCCATCACGTTGGGCGAGTGGCTCTTCACGTTCTACGGAACCTGGAACTGGACCGGCGTAGGAAACGACTACTATCGGCCGCTCGTCGTGACGCTCTTCCAGATCGACTATCTCCTCTACGGGCTGCGCCCCGCCGCGTTCCATCTGACGAACGTCCTCCTGCACACGCTGAATGCCTGTCTCGTTTGGCGCATCTTGGTGACTTGGGTACGCTCCCGATGGGCTCTCGCCGGCGCCGCGTTTTTTGCGCTCCATCCCATGGCCGCCACCGGCCTGGCTTGGATCAGCGAGCGCACGGACGTTCTCTGTACGATGTTCTTCTTGCTCGCCATGCTGGCCGTCGCGCGCTACTTGCGGCCGCACAGCAAGAACGGGCTCACCGGCACGGCTCTAAGTTATGCGGGAGCGCTCGCTTCCAAGGAAGTCGCGATCACGTTCTCCGCCGTGGCGCTCGGCTACGCCGTCTGCCGCAACCGCTTGAACCGAAGAACGCTGAAGATGATGCTCCTGCTCGTCGCGATGAGCGTTGTCTATGCCACCGGCTGGGTGGTCCTTTTCCACGAAAAGCTAGCAGCGGTGAACATCACGACCGTCGCCGCGGAGGGATCGGCGAGCCAGTTCTGGCATTCTTTTCTGCGCCTGTTCGCTCTCGCTTTCGTCCCGACCTACTACCCGTCCTACGACTTCGAGTTCCTGGTCAATGAGTCGCGAACCTATCTCTACGCGGGCAGCGCTTTCTTCGTGCTGATGGGAGCCTTCCTCATCGCGCGGGGACACCGAAGAGAGCGGGCTCTCTTCGCTTTCGCGACGATCTGGCTCTTGGTGACCGTGATGCCGCTCTTCAACATTCGCTATCCCGACTACATCCGACTGGGCTATCTGCCCGCGGTCGGGTGCGGGCTAGGGGCAGCCTCCGCTCTGTCCTTCGTCTCACGAAAAGCGGGCTCCTTGGGTACCCTGCTCGCAACGCTTTTGCTTCTCATCTCTCTCGGCCGGATGGCTCCCACCGACCTCCGTATCGTTCACGACTGGGCGCACTTCGGCCGAATCGCCACGATGATCAATCGCGACAAGGCCTCGAGCCCGTCGTGGCTCGAGCGCATCGGGCCCGAAGGGCGTGCGATCTTCGAGTCGCAACGGCAAAAGGCGCAGTGGGACGAAGAGCACGTGGACGAGCTCCTCGGGGGCCGCCCCCCACAAAACCTGATGC
>JBOGJF010000645.1:0-5729 GCA_050747785.1 Vicinamibacteria bacterium | reverse complement strand
GACCCAGGCCACGGTGTAGTCGACGGGCCCGGCTTGAAATCGCAGGTCGGCCTCTCGATCCATCGAGGGGATAAGAAAGAGGTCTATCAACCATCCAATCCCGAGCAGCCCGAGCGTGAAGAACCAGATCGTTCCCGTGACGGGTTTCCCATAGTAGAAACGGTGGGAGCCGGTGAAACCGAAGATCCACAAGATGTACCCAACGGACTTGAGGTGAGTATCGTTGGAACGATTCATGAAAGTTCCCTTCTCTAGAAGCGGACTCCCACGCCGAAGGAGACTTCGACGTTGTGTACGGTCTCTTCGAACTGGATGCCCAGAAGCTCGGCGAGCGCGCCGGCGATGCCGAAGTCCGTTTCCTCGAACTTCGTCACGTGATCGCGAACGTCAGCGCGGACCGTCACGCGCCCGATGTTGCCCTTCACGCCGCCTCCGAAGTTGAAACCGAACTTGTTGACGGTGGCCAAGTTCACATCGGCTCCGATAGGCTGGATGTCGCCGTGGAAGTCGAAGCTCTGCAAGCCGTAGCCTCCGGTCACGAACGGTGAGACGGCGAAGGGTAGGATGATGAGTAGGGCGTTGGCGTCGATATACGTCACGCGCGTGTCCACTTCGAGGAGCTCGTCTTCCACCACCGCGCTCAAACCGTTGGGGCTATAACCAAAGCTTCCTTCCACGGCGAACGGATAGCCGAACCATCCCGCGCGTCCTCCGTAAATCGCTCCGTTTTTGAAGGAGCTTACGACATCCCCTCGGTCGAGGGCATTGATATCGCCGCCCAGGAGTCCCCCGACAAAGAAAGTCGCTTCGCCCCCGGCCATGGTGGGCCTTGCCGTCATGACTGCGAACAGGACCAAGGCCGCCATGCGCGCCCGATCGATTGTGCGCCATCGATGCATCGAATCCCCTCCCTGTCACAACCCGAGCAAGGTATCCCTACCGGTCGGAGGAAGTCAACGTTCGATTGCTTTTCCGCGTTGGCAGCATTAGTCTTTGAAGAGCCTTCTTGCCGGAGATCTGCTTCATGTCTCAAAAGAGCGTCTATCGTTTGCTTCCGATCCTTACGGCGCTCCTGGCCTCGGTCGCTCCCGCTGGAGGGTGGCAAGAGGCTCCGGCCACGGCCAAGATTTGGGTCGACAACCCGACGGAATTCGAAGAGTTCCTCGAAACCGCCGACATCATCTCCGTGGAGGACGTCGGTAGCGGTCGTAACCAACCCAAGAGAGTCACGCTTAGCAACGGCGCCCGAACCCACCGAGGCATTTGGAAGCCCATCCAGCGGGGACGCCAGGAATGGGGCTGGGAGAGCTACCAGGCAGAAGTAGCCGCCTACGAGCTCGATCGCTTGCTGGGATTGAACATGGTTCCACCGACGGTCGTTCGGGAGATCGATGAGCAGATGGGCTCCCTGCAGCTGTGGGTCGAAGGGTGCCACCTTTATGAGGACATGCAGGACCAAGTCCCGCAAGACGAGAGTTGGAATCGGCAGATTTCACGGATGAGGCTCTTCGACAGTCTCATCGGCAATGGTGATCGCGGTCCTCGGAACTTTATGGTCGATGCGGCGTGGAACATCGTTCTCATCGACCACTCCCAGGCGTTCCAGAGCAGTGAGGAGCTGGATAGCACGATGCTGCCGGAACGATTCGACCGCGGGCTAGTGGAGAAGATGAAGGGCCTCGAGCCGATGAGGCTCGACGTCCATTTCGATCGCTTGCTGATGCGTGCCCAAGTGACTGCCATCCAAGCACGTCGCGACGTGCTTCTCACCTATGTAGAGAAAGCTGCGAGCGAGCACGGGGAGGCGGAAGTCTTCTACTGATCGGCTCCCCACGTCTCTTTACGTACGTTCGTAAGGCTCCTCGTTGTACCAGAACACGACCACCAGCTCGAAGATCTCACCGGGGTAGTCATCGGGCAGAGGGTAAAGACGAGACGAGAGCGCCTGCCGGAGGGCCTCCTCGGCTGCGCGTTCCAAGGCCGGTATGCCCGAGGAGTCACGGATCCGCAGGCCCACGATCTCCCCGTTTCGTCGGATCGAGACTTCCATCGCGACGTGTCCGACGGAGAATGCCTCTCTAGGAGGCACGGACCAATGACGTCGCGCGGCCTCGGTGAATCCCTGAATCCACGGCTGGATGTCGGCACCCTTCGCGTCGTAGTGAACCGTGCTGGCGAGCCGCGGAGCGGCGGGCCGATAGCTATCGATGTTGTCACGGTACGCGGCGGCCAGAGCCTGCTCCTCGGCGGTGGTCGCGATCGCAGAAAGTCGTTCCCCGATCGCTAACGCTTCCTCGTACAGACTCAATCTCAGCAAGATGTGGCCCAGATTGAAGAAGTAAGTCACGTTGTGGGGCTCGAGAGTCACGGCGCGGCGAGCGATGTCCAGCGCTCCTTCCAGATTCTGATCTCGTCGCAAGTACTCGTAGGCCAACTGGCCGTACCCGGGACCGAATGTGGGATTGATGGCAATGGCGCGCTGCAACGATCTTTCCGCCTTGCTCCAGGCATCGGTGTTTCCAACGTTCTCGGTCGCAAGCACTGAGAAGTAGTAATGTGAGATGTAGCTTTGCGAGTCCAGCTCGACGGCTCTGGTAAACCAGCGCAACGCTTCCTCGGGCTCCTGTTGAAAGAAGTGCAGGAAGCCCTTCGTTTCATGAGCCAGTGCGTTTACGGGGTCCAGTTGGAGCGCCTCTTCCAACAAAGGCCAGGCGGCTTGTCCGTGGTCACCGGCGGCTAGGAAGCTGGCGCGCATCGCCAACGAGTCCGCGCGCGATAGCTCTTTCGCCGGGTAGCTCGCCTCATCGATCTCGATCGGCGCGGTAATCTCCATCGGACGCGTTCTGCGTATGCGATCCGAGCGCACGTAGTCTCTGAGTGTCTCTTGGAGCTTCTCTAGATCGCCGAACGCCTGCCTTGCCGCCGTCAGGGAGTCCACGTCTCCCCGCACGAGACCGAGGTATTGGTCGACCGCCGCTTTCGTCTGTCCGGTCGGGTCACCGAGCATGATGTAGTGAACCAGGGCCCACGATTGGGCATAGAAGATGGAGACTTTGTCAGGATAGGCAGCGTGGGGATTGCCCTGCAATCCGAAGAGCTCTTCGAGCGGCAGCATGCTCTTCGTCCGGAACAACCGGCCGTCGAAGGGGAGCCCCATCTCCGCCTCGTTCCCATGAATGGATGTGCGTCCCCAGAATTCCGCCAGGCCCTCGTTCAACCACGGCGGCGTTTGTTTGAGGCGGCGGTTGTTCAGCAAATGAAAGTACTCGTGATAGATGAGCTGATAGCGGGCACGCGCTCGTCCATCGAGCCGCACGAGCACGAAATGCTTGTCGAAACCAGGTTGGAAGACCCCGTCCGGGCGAGCGCCTTCCACGGCCCAATAGCCGGGCAGCAGCTCCTTCAGACCGTCCTGGTTCTTGACCGCGAGGATCACGACCGGCTCCGACTCGTCACGAACCTCATCGAGCGCATTGAGGAACACGGCGCGAATACGCTCGAAATCGCCGGCCGTGCGGCGCGCCTTTCCCACGTCGGCGTTACTGACGACCAGGAAGTGAGGGCTACGGACTTCCACCCACGCGTCATCGACGGGAGTGGCCCCGGCCACCAACTCATTTGCTGGGACGAGAACGGCTAACAGCATGAGGGTCGATCCCCTCATGCGGGGGCGCATCATTTTATTAGTGCCTCTTTCCGCCCACTTCCGCGATGAGTGCGGTGTAGGCGCAGAACAAGCGTCTTCTATACTCTCCCCACGACGCGACGGTCAAGTCTGCCTTACGTCACGAACGCTCGGCTCCCAAGAGTTTTGACCGCCCTTGGCCCCCACCGGATAATCTACGTATCTTGACCACGCTGCTCTCTTGGATTCTGATGATGACGCCGCTTCTTGGTCTCCAGGCCGATGAGACGCCTGCCTCGGCGGAGGCCTTCGCCATCCGCACCGTCTTGTTGTCGGTGAGCGATGCGAACGGCATCCCTCTGGAAGGTCTGGGAGAGGAGGATTTCGAGGTCGAGGAGAACGGCGTAGGGCGGGACATCGTCGAGGTCGAGGGCGGTCGGTGGCAAGAGATCTTTC
Source organism: Vicinamibacteria bacterium (assembly GCA_050747785.1). Taxonomy (GTDB): domain Bacteria; phylum Acidobacteriota; class Vicinamibacteria; order Marinacidobacterales; family DATDRI01; genus CBDANW01. The sequence goes on along the minus strand of JBOGJF010000645.1, from coordinate 1,648 downwards.
TGCTCTTCGACACGAGCGCGGCTTTTCGAGAGGGGATCCCATCCCTCCGAAAAGGGGTCGAAGGTTTCGCCGCCGCGTTGAGAGAGCCCCAAAGCGTCTTGCTGGCGGACTTCGGCGGGGCGTTGCACCATCTCGCCGGCCCGACGAGCGACCCGGATGTCCTGGTTCGGGCCGCCGCCAGGATGACGGCCAGGACCGAGGAAGGGTTCCTCATGGACGCGATGGCAGAATTGTGTAGCGGTGTCGCCGCGCCGCGACAAACGGACGCCGAGCCTCCGGCCTTGGTGATCGTGACCGGACTCATGCCCGATGCGTCTGCGACGCCCCTCGAAGAGGTCCACCGGCTGGCCATCGAATCGGGAGTCTTCGTCTATGTGATTCTCTATGACCCCCCAGAGCAAACCTCGCGTTTCGAACGGCGCGCCCAGATGGAGAACTTCCTCGCGACTCTCGCTCAGCGGAGCGGTGGTCGTCTCGCCAGAATTCTCGCGGCTGCCTCGCTTCCGGACGTCTTGGGTGAGTTGGGTGCAGAGCTTATGCAGCCGCGATACCGGGTGTCCTTTCTAACCGAGATCGAGCCACCTACGAGTCTGGAGAATCTTTCCGTCCGACTCACTCGTGATGGAGCCCGCCTCACACGGACCCGCCTGATGCGCCGCGAGCGGGTCGTGTCGTCGGGTGGCACCGAGGAGGTAACCCAGTGAGGTATGGACCAATGCTCCCATCGTCGACCTGGCTGCTGGCGTTCGCCGGCGGAGTGATTTTCGGCCTCGGTAGCTCGTCGGCTCTTGGTCAAGACGAAACCTTTGCTATTCGGACAGCATTCATTGCGGTCTCCAACGCGGAGGGTGCGGGGATCGAGGGACTACAACGAGAAGACTTCGATATCTCGGAGAGGGGCATTGCGCGCGATGTCGTGGAGGCGGCCGAGGAAGGAATCGGCGGGGAGCTCTATCTCCTGGTGGATACGAGTATTGCCTTCGAGCCTCATGTCTTTCTGCTGCGTCAGAGTCTGCGCGCGTTCGTGGACGCGCTCGGGAGTCGTTTTCGGGTCAGTCTCTACGAGTTCGGGGCTCGGCCGCGTCGTCTCGCCGGCCCGACCGCGGATCCGGTGGAGCTTTCCCGCGCGATCGGAACCGTGATGGCGCACCCCGAAGGAGCTTACCTGCTCGATGCCCTCCGCGAGACGTCGCGCGCTATGAACGAGACGGAGCGAGGGGAGGGCACGCCGCCGCTTCGCGTCGTGATCATCACGGGCTCGGGGCCCGAACTCTCCCACGCCTCGGATATCAGGGCCCTCGAGGACGGTCGGAGCACGGGAGCGGTCTTCGATGTCATCCGGTACGAAGGCGCGCAGGCCGGAGACTTCATGCAACGCGCGAGGGTGGACGACGTGCTGGATCGGTTGAGCACGGAATCGGGTGGGAGTCTCGACACGCTTCTTTCGGTGAACGCGCTCGAAGGTGCATTGGTTCGCCTGGCCTCCGAGCAACTGCGACCGACGTACCGAGTCTCGTTTCTGACCGAGCTTTCCCCCGAAACCGACACCGCCGATCTCCAAGTCACCGTCCGCCGAGCGGGTGCGGAGGCCGTGGTCATCCGTCTTCTGCCGGGTGAACGGCGCGTCGAGCCCGATCGTCCTTAGGGG
>JBOGJF010000644.1:0-10767 GCA_050747785.1 Vicinamibacteria bacterium | reverse complement strand
GGTCGGTAGTAGGGGCAAAAACCGCAGTCTCAGTGAGTGCTATGGCGCGATTCTACGCAGCCTTCCCGTTGATACACGAGCCGGGAGGGCTCTACGCGTCCACCGGTCCTGCATTACAATGGGCACTCGCGTCGAGGTGCTAGGACGCACGACCGAGACAGGATTCTCCGTCATCGGCTTCTGGAGGTTGGTCGTGAGATTCCCGGCGCTTCTGGCGAGTAGTCTTCTGATCCCTGTGGCTTTCTCGCATCCCGTTTCCACGGCCCAGGAAACCAAGCACGAGTACGTCGGATCGCAGCAATGTCGGAAGTGCCACATCAGGGAGTTTAGGTCTTGGGAGCAGACCAAGATGGCCAACGTCTTCGACTTGCTCAAGCCCGGAGTCCGCAGTGAACAGAAATTGGCTGCCGGACTAGATCCTGACAGGGACTACACGAAAGACGCGGAATGCTTACCCTGTCACACGGTCGGTTACGGCAAGCTGGGAGGTTTCGTGGATCTCGATAAGGCCCCCAATCACGCCGGCGTCGGATGCGAATGTGCCATGGTCCCGGAGGGACCTACCTCAAGGATGGGTACATGACGCTCCAGAACAACAATTACAAGAAGGAAGAGCTCGTGGCCGTGGGCCTAGTGGACACGGTCACCGCGGATCAATGCACATCGTGCCACAACGAGGATAGCCCGTTCGTCGATGAGGGCTTCGTTTTCGATTTCGAAGCCAATAAAGAGATCGGGACTCACGAGAAATATCCACTCAAGTTCGAGCACTGAGGGACCAGCGGGAAAAAAAGTATTCGCCTAGGAAAGGCTTCGCAAATACTCGATGAGGTCTCTCATCTCGTTGACCCCGAACCGAGGCCACTCACGACCCTGACGCTTCATCTCCGCGTACATACGAGGCCCATGGTTCCATAGCGTGGCCGTCATGAAGGTCGCGCTCGACCTTGGCCCGAGCGCGCGAAGGCTCGGACCGACGCCTCCCACGCCTTCCTCTCCATGACAGGAGCCGCAGTTTCGGAGATACACTTCCGCTCCGACCTCGGCATCGCCGCGCGCCGCAAAATAACGAATCGCAAAAAAGTACGTGATGAGATCCGCCATTTCCTGTTCGGTGAACGAGGGGCGGTCGACCCCCAGCTCTTTCATTCGCTCGCCCATAGCGGGTGCATGGTTCCAGAGAGAGGCCGCGAACCCCGAGAGGCTCCCCGTGCTTTCACCGCGGTCCAGGTCGGGGCCGATGTCTCCCCCTTCTCCTTCCGCCTTGTGGCAACGCTGGCATCGTTCGCGAAAGACCGACCTCCCCGACCACGGATCCCCGGGTAGCGCCGCAACCTCCTTGAACCCCGTGCCCACCGTCCGAAGGTAGGCGAGCATGTCGGCGACCTGCTGGGAAGTGAGCTCGGGCCACCCGATACCCTCCGCCTGCATCGCCTGCTCCATGCGGGGGGCATGGTTCCAGAAACGCTGCGCCCACGCGATAGGGCTCAGGTTCGACGACCAGAGAGCGAGGTCCGGTCCGATTTTGAGCTGGGCCTCCCCAGTTGGGTGGCAGTTCCGACAACCCATTTGAGCGAGCGCAAGTCGACCCCGTTGCGGGCTTCCCTGCTCCTCCAAGTAGCCCGCGACGAAGAGAAAAGCCAGCAGATCCGTTGCGTCTCCAGGCCGCAACTCAGAAGACTGATATCCGCGCGCTGACATGTCCTCCCACATGGTCGGTGCGTGGTTCCACATCGCGGCCGCCACCTCGATGAGGTCGGAAGGCGTTCGAGTGGAGCGTGACAGATCGGGAGCTCTCTGTCCCCCGACGCCGGCCACGGAATGACACTCGACACAACCCCGATCATAGAAGAGCTCTCCCCCGCGCCGGGGGTTTCCGGGAAGAAAGCCGGAGCGCCAGAGAAGCTGGGTTCGACTCCTCTCGTTGACTGCCAGAACCACGGCGAAGAGCACGATGAAGATCGTCACCAAGACGACCCAGACATGCGTGCGTGCGTTGGCGCTCACTTTTCTGGTTCTTCGATCTGCTTGATCTTGAGATAGAGTCCGACCACCAACAAGAGGATAAAGAATACCGATACGGAAAGCCCTCGGCGTCGATAGTCGATCTCTTCCAACGCCGCAAGCCCCATTTCTCGGGCCGTGTCCGCAATCTTCAACCCCTCCGCGACCTTCTCCTGAACCGGCGTGGTCGCGAAGGCGTGAACGAGATTACGCGACTCGACGAGCGCCTGATTGGCATCGATCAAGGCCAGCTCGGCTTCACTGACCTCCATTCCCGCTCGCCCGGCCTCGTTCACAACGTCGCGGGCCTCGGCCATGGCTTCCTTCAGATTGCTCATTTCCTGGTGCACGGTTGCCGCGACGTCGTAGGCCGGCTCGCCCTCTCCATGGCAGTTCATGCAAACAGCGCTTCCGCCCACACCCACGAAATCGTCGGTCGGCGCCTCGATGTCATGGTTGCCGTGGCAGGACTCGCACTCCGGCTCACCCATGGCATCGAAGCCTTCCCGGTGGGGGCTCGCCGAGAAAAGCTCCTTCTGGACTCCGTGGCAGTTGCCGCACACGAGGGAAACCGAAGCAATCCCTGGTGGAGTCGCCCCGTGATTACCATGACAGCTGTTGCAGGTGGGAGCTCCCAAATCCCCTCGATCGAAGAGTGCGCGCCCGTGAACGCCAGCGCGATAGTCCGCGAGCTGGTCGGTTGGTGTGCCGTATGGCTTCATATGCTCCGGATCGGCGTGACAGGAGCCGCAGGTTTCCGGAACCCGGGTAAGATAGACCGGAGAACGAGGATCCTTCGCGGAGATGACGCCGTGGGCTCCATGACAGCTCGCGCACTGAGCCACGTCCGTTGCTCCCGCTCGAAGTCTTTGCCCGTGAACGCTCGTCCAGTATTGTGTTTCTTGATCCACGGACAGATTTGGATCGAAGCGATGCATGAGCGTCGCGTCGCTGTGACATCGTCCACATGACTGGGGAATGTCCCGCGGCGCGGGGACCCCGATGAACCCCTTAGCCGGATCCATGGCGAGCTCGTAGTCGCCACCGGTGTCGATGGTCGCGTCCCCACCGTGACAATCGACGCACGACACGTTGGCCTGCGCGTGGACGTCTTCGCTCATCGCCAGGGCGACTTCGTCCTCCAGCTCCAGGTGGCAATCGAGACAATTGTTCTGGGCGTATGCGACGGTACCAGAGACTAGAAAAGCAATGGTCAGCAGGGGTCGGCCCAATCGGTTCATGGCATCACATATCCCAGAACGGTCATCGTAGCCATGAAAATCAGCGCCAGGACGCCGAACGTGGTTAGCCACGGGCTCGGCTCTTCTCGCGAGGATCGCCGGTCGAGCAACGGAACGAAGAACCAGGCGGCGCCTACCAGCCCGAAAGCGAACAACCCGACGAGCTCGCCCTCGACACCGGCGATCGTGGCGGGAAGGAACTTGAGGGTCTGGAACATGAACAGAAAGTACCACTCCGGTTTGATCCCAGCGGGCGCCGGTGCGAACGGATCGGCCTCGACACCCAGCTCCCACGGAAAAAGAGAAGCGAGAGCCGCGAGAATCGCCAAGGCGATGGCCCAACCCATTAACTCCCGCAGAAAGTAGTTAGGAAAGAACGGCATTCCCGGATTCCGAGCGCTCGCCTCCTTCTGAGAGCTAGGCACGCTCATACCCTGCCGTTGGATGAGCAACACGTGAAAGAGAATCAAAGCCGTAGCCGCCATCGGCAGCACCGCAACGTGGATGCCAAAGAAGCGAGTCAACGTGGCGCCAGTGACGTCCTCCCCACCGCGGAGAAACTCCAGGAGAAAGGCGCCCACGAGTGGGACCTTCCCGGCCATGTCAGTTCCAACCCGCGTGGCAAAGAAGGCGAGCTCGTTCCACGGCAAGAGGTAACCACTGAACCCGAACCCCATGGCCAGAAGTAGAAGCATCGCACCGGTGTACCAGGTCAGCTCGCGCGGCTTTCGGTAGGCTCGCGTGAAGAATACGGTGGCCATATGCAGAAACGCCGACAACACCATGAGGTTGGCCGACCAGCTATGGAGAGAACGAATGAGCCATCCGAAGGAGACTTCGGTCATGATGAAACGAACGCTTTCGAAAGCGGCCTCCGCGGTGGGTTTGTAGTAGAGGAGGAGCAGGATGCCGGTGGCCACCTGGATCATGAAGAAGAAGAGCGTGGCGCCACCGAAAAAGTAGCACCAACTGTAGCGGTGGGTGGGAACGGCCTTTTCCTCGGCGAATCGCTGGATCGGCCGCAGGTCGAGCCGCTCGTCGAGCCAGCCGAAGAGTCTTCCTCCCCATGAGACCATCATCAGCTCTTCCTGCTGACAACGATATCGTCGCCTCGAATAGAGACTGCGAAGGCCTCGAGCGGCCGGGGCGGGGGTCCCGAGATGTTCTTCCCGGACGTATCGTAAAGACCATTGTGACAAGCACACCAGATCTGCCCGAAATCACTCCGGTACTGCACGGTGCAGTTGAGATGGGTGCAGATCGCATCGAAGGCCCGGAGCTCTCCGGACGGCGTACTGATGAGGAGCCCGGGCCTTCTGCCAAACTTGAATATCTTGCCCGTGTTGGGGGCAAGCTCCCCAACCTTGGCCGCGACGACGGTTTGATCCATCGCCTCGCTAACCGCGGGCGGCAACACAAACTTGAGGACCGGGTAAAGGAACGATACCAGAGATCCGACTAGGCCCCCGCCCAGGATCAGATCCACAAAAGATCGGCGGCCGATCCGCCGATTTGCGCACATGTGACCTCCTTCATCTCGCGAACCAACCCTAGCGGGACGGGTTCGACACTTGCGCTCAGAAAGCTCGAGGAGACGACGGACTTACGGCTAGGTTTTTTTCAGGGTCATCACCCAATCGATGATGGCTTTCATCTGCTCGTCGGTACCGCTCCAGGTCTTCGAGTGCTTCTTTCCGTCTTTCGCGGCATTCTCCTTCAGGAAGAAACCCTTCAACCATTCGGCGCTTTCGACCATGTTGCCCGCGTCGGAGAGGTCAGGGGCCACCATCTTGGACGTCTTTTCGATACCCTGAGACTCGATCGTATGGCACATGTTGCACTTGTTTTCCAAGAACGCGGCTTTGCCCGCGGGCTCCTGCGCCGCGAGCCTACCGGGTACCAACCACAGAGGAGCCAATACCAGCAGCAGTAACACTGACAACTTTCGCATTCGAACACCTCCACAGAGCGACTGTTTGACGACACAAAATCGTGGTCATTGCCGACCGCGTACTTCAAGCTTCGTGCCATTCGTTGAACGACCCATTACATGCCTAAGAGTCTCTATACAAAAAGAATATACTTTGGGCAATCTTCTGAGGGTGGCACACAGGATGCCATGGTGAGCCTTTTCGCGCACTCGTGTGATAAAACACCATCCGGCGCAAGGTTCATGTGACCGGGGGATGTAGCCCGGGCACCTGCACATTTACGAAGACCTCTTCCGGCGTCTCCCCTACCTCGACGGCGGGTACGAACGCGCCCGGCTCAAAAATCACCGGCCACCTTTCTCCGATTGAACTCATCGAAAAGCCCCTCCATCTCCTTCCTGAAGGATCCGAGGGGTGGAATCAATTCTCGTTTTGCGAGTGCCATGATGTTCTCCTTCCTCACCTCGAGTATGCAAAGAGAGTTCCAGTCGATCATGAGACGACTATCTCCAGCCGGCAGCAATCTTGACCGTGAGCGCCTCGATTCGATCGAGCGCGGCGCTTTGGGGCATTCCGCCCATTCTGCGTCCCTTCAACACATCGCGTCCGGCTCTCGATTCGAGCCCTTCGCACCCCAAGTCCGTGCCCGGAGTCTGACCTCGGGTCACGTCGCGCGCGGTGCGCCAAATACCCCACCCACGGCGATTGGGAGGACCTGACAAACCGTTATAAAATAATAACTTATGTGCGAGCTCGGATTGGCAACGTATCTGCACTGCCCTTGGCGTCGGCGAGGATCGCTGCGGGCATGGCCTTCCCCAGACACTGCTCAGTGAATGGTCCGGCGGCGGTCGGCGTCTTGCGGCATCTCGAAGCGGTCAGCATGTCCAGGAAGTCCGCTTCCGTGACAACGCCGGCACGTGGCCTCATTTGGGGTGACGAGTCCCGCCTCGCGAGCCTTGCCGGCGTCGATCATGATTTCCGCGGGCCAGTAGTTTCCGCCGGCGCCATGACAGGCCTCGCATTGAACGCCGGGGAGATTGGCCGGTCCGGTGGTGTGACAGGGCAGGCAAGAAGGCGTTTCCGTCTCTTCGTCCAGGCTCGCGGTGGCACGGCCATGAGGGGTCGCCTTCCAGAGGGCGTCGATGGAACGATGACAGAGCTGGCAGCGTTCGGCACCGATGAAGGGTACTTCGCCAACGCCTAGAGAGAAGAAACAACCGAACAAGATGACCCAACGGGCGCGGGAAGCATGCATCCTTTTTCCTGCTATTCGCTTAGCACGAGGAAACTTGATTCGTCAAGACATTGGGTCCTATCGTGACCGCCGATCGAGGTGAGCAAGATGCCTAGAGACAAGATCTTAATCGTGGACGACGAGGATCTGATCCGCTGGTCGTTGAGGCAGAAGATCACGAACTGGGGCTACCAGGTCGCCGAGGCCGGCGATGGCAAGTCGGCCCTCGAGCTGGTCGGGAACGACGAGCCGGATCTGGTGCTGCTCGATGTCCGCCTGCCGGACTTGAACGGTCTGGACGTTCTACGAGCCATCAAGGAGAAGCACGCGAGGATCGTCGTGATCATGATGACCGCCTATGGCGTGCTGGAGGACGCCGTGACCGCCTTGAGGCTCGGGGCATACGACTTCGTGTCCAAACCCCTCAATTTCGAGGAACTCGCGGTGACGGTCGGCAACGCTCTCGAAGCCGTCAAGCTGCGACAGGAAGTCCATCACTTCCGGGAACGCGACAAGAAGCTCTTCGATTTCCGCAATATCGTAGGCCCGTCCAAGGCGCTGTCCGACGCGGTGGAGGTTGTGAAGAAGGTCGCCCTCAGCCCCGCGAGCACGATTCTCTTGCAAGGCGAGAGCGGTACGGGTAAGGACCTTTTCGCCAAGGCCATTCACTATCACAGCTCGCGCGCGGAGCGGCCCTTCTTGGCCATCAACTGCGCAGCGCTGCCCGAGAATCTCGTGGAGAGCGAGCTTTTCGGGTACGAGAAGGGTGCGTTCACCGATGCCCGTCAACAGAAGAAAGGCCTGATGGAGCTGGCGGACGGGGGCACCATTCTGCTCGACGAAATTGGCGAGATGCAGCTCGGACTGCAAGCAAAACTATTGCGCGTGCTCGAGGAACAGAGCTTCAAGCGCGTCGGCGGGGTTCAGGACATCGCCGTGGACTTGCGAGTCATCGCCTCATCCAACCGCGACTTGAAGGCGATGATCGCCGAGAACAAGTTCCGGCAGGATCTCTTCTATCGCCTCAACGTGATCTCCATCGACCTTCCTCCGCTCCGAGACCGTGGCGCAGACGTCAAGCTCTTGGCCCGCCATTACATCCAGCACTACAACAAGAAGTTCGGTAAGAAGATCGAAGCTTTGACCCCGGACGCGGAGGCCATGCTCATGGACTATCACTGGCCGGGCAACGTGCGTGAGCTGAAGAACCTCATCGAGCGCGCCATGATCCTCGAGGAGGGCCCGTTCATCGGGCCATCCGCGCTGCCCATCGAGCCCAGCGTGCGAACCGCCACGCCTTCGAACGTCAAGCTGCCCGAGCTCACACTACCCGATCAGGGAACGTCTTTGGAAAGGGTCGAAGAAGAGCTCGTACGTCAGGCGTTGCTCCGTGCCCGCGGCAATCAAACGAAAGCCGCCAAATTGCTCGACATCAGCCGCGACGCACTACGCTACAAGATGAAGAAGTTCCATCTCGAGGAACGTGTCCACGACTGAGTGGAACGAGGTGTCCGTGTCCGCCTTACGCAGACTTCGACGGCCGCTGCTCCTGGCCGGCCTGACGACCTGCCTCATTGTCCTCTCTTTCACGGCTTGGGCGGCCGTTGAAAGCTACCTCGGCCCGACCCTCTCTCTCGAAGCACAGCTCCGCCTTCACATCGTGCGCGGCGTCAGTACCAGCTTCCTCGTCGCCTTCTTCGTTCTCTATTGGTCCGAGCGGGACATTCGACGAATGGAGGCATCGCTCGAGCATCGAGAACGACACGTCGCTCAAGTGCTGAAGGAGTCTTTGGACGTGGTGATCGGCGTCGACAAGAACGGCAAGGTCGTCTACTGGAATCGAGGCGCCGAGCTCGTCTACGGATACCATCCCGAAGAAATCCTCGGGCAGAGCTTCGAACAATTGGTTCCCGGTGGCACTCAGTCCATGAGCTCCTCGTCCCCCGCCTTGCTCGAGCCCGGGGAGCACGTCAAGGAGTTCTTGGCCCAACGGCTCACCAAGGGTGGTGAGCCCGTGTCGGTCCTGGTTACTCAGACCGCCCTGGGGAAGGAAGTTCGAGAATGCTCGGGCTGCCGCGCCCTCGAGCAGAACCTGTCTGACGTCCGACAACTCGAGCACCAGATCATGCAATCCGAGAAAATGGCTACCGTCGGACAGATGGCCGCTGGTCTCGCTCACGAGATCAAGAATCCCCTCGCCGGTATCGCGGGCGCGATTCAGGTGTTGGACGATACGCTTCCCCGGGAAGACGAGAGGAAGCCGGTCGTGCGTCAGGTGCTCGATCAGGTGAAACGAATCGACGGAACGCTGCGTGACCTGCTCACCTACGCGCGGCCGAAGGCCGCCAATCTCGAGTCCACCGACCTCAACGAAGTCGTCGAGCGCGCGTTGGCCGTCGTCTCCTTGCTCCCCAACAATCGCGTCAATGTCGTGCGTCAGTTCGACGCGCGGCTTCCCCGAGCCATGGTGGACGCCGAGCTCTTCGGCCAGGTGCTGACCAATCTTTTCATCAACGCCATCCAGGCGATGTCGGCTCAGGGTACGTTGACGGTGACCACGTCGGCCATCGCCTCGGGCGGGATACGCGTCCAGGTCCGCGATACCGGTCCGGGAATGAGCCAATCTCAGCTCGCCCAGATCTTCGAACCCTTCTACACGACCAAGACCAGGGGTACCGGACTGGGCCTGCCGATCTGCCGGCGCGCCGTCGAGGCGCACGGCGGTACGATTTCCGTCGAGTCGGAACCGGGGAAGGGCGCGGAGTTCACGATCACCATCCCTTACTCGAAACGGACGGGAGCGGTCTCACCTGTTGAAGCCGTGGAACATTGAGCCGTGGCGGGAAGCTCCCTAGTTCAAAGTAGCGGGTAAAGATGGCGGGCAGCGCCGTCACCCACCTTGTGAAACCACGGGCGGCCGTTCCACGTCTCCAGCTGGATCTCGCCGGCCAAGCCCACGTCCTCGCAGAAGACCGCCGCCATGCGTCCCGCCACCACCTCGTCCATGACCAGCACATTCACCTCTGCGTTGAAGTGAAACGACCGGAAGTCGAGATTGGTCGAGCCCACTAGCGAGACAAAACCGTCCGCTACGAGTGTCTTGGCGTGGAGGATGGCACCGTGGTACTCGAAGATCCGAACCCCTCGTCGCAGCAGATCTCGGAAGTACCCGTGACCGGCGTGTCTGACCAGCGGGAGGTCGCTCTTTCCAGGAAGGAGCAGGCGCACGTCGACGCCGCGCGCGACCGCTCGACCCAGCGCCTCGATAGCCAGAGCTCTCGGCGCGAAGTAGGCGTTGGTCACCCAGAGATAGTCCCGTGCCGCGGCGGCGATCGCTGCCAGCACCGAAGCGGACTCCTGATGCCCGCGACCGGGTCGAGACTCGAGCACCAGGATTCGCGCGCCCGATCCCGTGCGTGATTCCTCGGCATGCGCGGGTTCCAACGCGGAGCCTCCGGCCCGGTTCCAGGCCTCGGAGAAAACCAGGGCCAGCTCCCGAACGGCCGGCCCTTCGATGCGGGCATCGGTGTCGCGCCATGTACGGGCACGTTGGGGCCGGGGCGAACCGTACTCGCGTCCGAGGTTCATTCCACCGACGAAAGCGATCCGACGATCGACGGCCAGAATCTTCCGGTGATCGCGGAAGAAGTGAAACCAAGGATAGGGCCAGAAGGGATGAAAAAGATGCACCTCGATCCCGCGGCGTTTCATTTCCCGCCAATAGGAGGCTCCGGTCGTGAGCGACCCGAATGCGTCCGCCAGGACCTTGACCGCGACGCCGCGCCCTGCCGCCGCGGCGAGAGATTCCAAGACGTCGTGTCCCGTCTCGTCGTCTCGCAAAATGTACGACTCGAGCAAGATCTCCGATCGCGCCGTCTGGATCGCCTCCTTCTTGGACCGAAACGCGTCATCACCTCGAACGAGGATCTCGACACGATTGCCGTCATGAATGGGGCCTTCGTCGATCCGCTGGATGAGCTCCTCGAACGCCGGGCCGCGTACGCCGTCGGGAAGCACGGAGGCGATTGCAGCGACGTTGGATGCCCGGAGCTCCTGGGGCAAGCGCCGACCGGGCCGGGGCCGGAGCCTCGAGAGACGGCGACCGTTCGCGCTCATCGCGAAGCGCCCGCGCCGCCGGGGTGGTGGATTTGGCGATCCTTGGTGTCAAAACCCGCACCACCGTACGGGTCGTCTTGCACAAGTGAGCTCGAAACCCTCATGTTATTGCCCTTCCCGCATTATGGGGCCCCAATCCTCCGATATCTTTTGGAACGGATGTTGCGTGTTCTTTTCTCCGATGAGCGTTGATCCAAGGAGGCTTCGAATGCGCTTTCCCAAGGGGATGTTGAGTGTA